>JAJRYM010000240.1 GCA_024275775.1 Nitrospirota bacterium | reverse complement strand
TTATCGGCGTTCAGCTTGATTTCTCCGGGCAGGTTTATATGCCTTTCAATTTTACCGGGGCCGGCAACGGCGATGATTATCCCGAACTCCTTTATTTCATCATTGCTCAGCTTGAGGCTTTATTCTCCGTGCTCTCCGCCATGCTCTCCTTCATGTTCCTGATGCCCCTCGTGCTCGGCGGCGACGGCTGTGCCATGAAGCACGGCCGACGGTCCCGCAAGCATCAGAACGGCGATTGCGAAAAAGGCGATGCCTCTGTTTCTGTAAATTTTCACCGGTTGTTTCTCCCTTCATTTCTTCTGACTATCGCTCCGCCCACAAGACGTTCCACTTCGGCGATACTTTTGTGATAATCCGCAAGCACCAGTATGTTGCGGTTGCGCACTTCAAACAGCGTGCGCTGGGCATCCAGCACGTCCAGAAAACCGAACTTGCCCTGCAAGTAACCTTCCCGCTCCGCGTCGAAAGCTTTTTTTGCCGCAGGCAATACGTCGTTACTAAGCGCCCCGGCTTCAAAGAAGGCTCCCGATAAGGCGGTGTAGCCGTCCGCGAGCGATGCTTTTATTCTCAGTTCCGCCGCCCGCCGTTCATCCTGAAGTTTCATCAGGTCATACCCGGCGGCGGCCACTCTGCCCTGATTGCGGTTGAGCACCGGAATCGGTATGGAGAGGCCGAACTCGATGGCGTTGTCGTTCGTCTCGTTAAATCTCCTCACGCCGCCGCTCACCGTAAGGTCGGGCGTCCTGCGCGCTTTTTCCAGTTCAACCCTTGCGCGGCGGTATTCCATCTCCGCCCCGAAACGGCCTATTTCCGGATTATCCGCAATGCGCTTTTCAAGAGCCGACTCCTCCGGCAACGGGAAAAGTTCCGTAAGCGAACCTTCCGCCTGTGCGAATTGGGGCGAACTACTTCCCCAGAGTGCGGCAAGTTTTTTCCGGGCGGCGAAAAGTTCCTGCTTCGCCCTGCGCAACTCTATTTTCGCGATCGATAGAAAAACGCCCGCTTTAATCTCCTCAACCGGAGAAACCTTGCCGGCCTGAACGCGAAGCGCCACCACGTCCTTTATCTGTTTGGCAAGCTCAGTCGAGTCCTTTTTCAGTTTGAGCCGTTGCTGGGAGGCCAGCACGTCTATGAACGCCTTGGTGACCCGCAGGGCGATATCCTGTTTTTTTACCTCGTAATGCCAGTCGACAAGCTTTCTTTGCATGGACGCTACCTGCCTCCGTTTCGGCCGTTTCCCGGCCAGTTCCAGTTTTTGGCTGAGCATGACGGTTGTTTGCGTCAGATCCGTTCCGGTATACGGCCCGGAACCTGCGAAGTCCTCCACATCTACGGAAAACTCGGGGTTTGGATAGAACCCGGCCTGTAAAGCGAGGGCGTCTCTGGCGCGCTTTTCCTGTCCAAACGCCGTCAGTTCCGGGTTTTTCAACAGAGCGTAAGCGAGGGCCTGCCGTAAGATAACGACGCCGGACGGCTCTTCATCAGAGACTGTTCGCGCCCCCTTTACGCCGGGTTTTTGCCCTGCGTGGACGGCTGTTGTGCCGGCCATGAAAAAAGAGACCAGAAAAATGATTTTTATAATACGCAACTGTTACCTCCAGAATCCGAATACAGTGATAGAGGAAACGCTCACCCGCTGTAAATAGCGGGAGCGAATCCGATTATGACGAAATCAGATTTAGGAAGCTGGAGGCGCGCGCGCCGAAAACCGTCCGGGAGAACCCGCCGGTTTAAATCGTGAAGTCGGGGCAGAGACGTCAACAAGCTTTAAGGAAATCCCCGGGTTTTCCTTTTGGGCAGTTATGAAAACCTTGGCGTGGTGCTTGTTGAGATTGGTCTTTTCTACGAGATGAATATGGGTTCTGTCACAGGAAGCCTGTTCGCAAGCCGTCGCCGTTGCGTATCCGTGTTTTGAGTGAAATGCAGATTGCGGAAAAACATAATCCGCGAATTCGGAAATATGGAACAGCGAAGAAAACTGCTCCGCCGTATCTCCCGCGCGCTGTCCATGGCTGATGTCGTAGTGGGCGCCGGCGGCGGCGGGTACGGAATAGAAAGCGAAAACCGCAAGAATAATGCGGGCGGCGATTTTTCTATAAGAGCATTTGCGCATCCGATAAGTTAAACAGATATAATAAATAAAGGCAAATTAACCATGCCGACCTTGCGTTTTAAGGAAAGGCAAACCGTATGAGTAACAACAAGCTGTATTCCGTAGCCATTATGCTGGTGCTTATGGGGATTGGCATATTTGTAGCTATGATGCACGGGAAACAGGGGCGGCAAGGAGGCATGATGGGGATGATGGGCGGCGGCATGATGCAGAGCATGGAGAAAGGTCGGCTCCCGTCCGGAGTCGAGCCCGCAGACCTGCCCGACCCTGAAAGCGCCGGAGCAAAACTGACAGCCCGCTTTTGCGGCCAGTGCCACAATCTGCCGAGCCCGTCCATGCACACCGCCGGGGAATGGCCGAAGGTGGCTGGCCGAATGTTCAAGCGGTTGGACAGAATGTCCGGAATGGGGATGATGAGGATGATGATGCGCAAGAATGCCCCTTCCGGAGCGGAAAAGAAAACCATACTCACCTATCTTGCGGGCCACGCGCTCAGGCCGATGGATAAAGGCAAGCTTCCGGAGCCGGGGTCCGCAGGGGCGGCGGCATTCGGCAAGGTATGTTCGCAATGCCACGGCTTGCCGGATATAACTGTTCACACGAAAGACGAATGGCCCGGCGTGGTTGAAAAGATGGAATGGAACATGCGGGAGATGAACAAAAAACCGCCCACCGCCGACGAGAAATCGGCCATCGTGGAATATCTTGTCCAAAACGGACCGGCCGGCGAGGATTGATTTCTAAATCCTCCGGCCGGTATCTTTAAACGCCCCGGGCGAGACTCGCCCTACCGCTGAAGTTTCCCGAATAATCCCAGGAGGTCATAAGAGTCGGGCAACTTCGGCAGGCGGACGAGTTCGCTCAGGGATGGGAGGTTGTTGAAGACGGAAAAGCTCCATCTCAGGTTGTCCATCGGACGTGAGACCGCCTTTATTACTTTTCTGCCGAGCATAGTCCTGTGGCTGTGGAACCGTCCTTCCTTGAATCTGCCAAGAGTTCTGAAATGCGTGGGAAGGTACCGGCGAGGGAATCTCGCCTCGTTTCCACCTGGCGGTATGCGTCGAAAAAGCATCTGGCGTATTCTTGTTTCCCGACCTGGAACCTGAGATTTCATAGCCGACCTCCTTATATAAAAACTGTGTGAAAAGGCCACTCTTTCCACTTACTATTATAAGCTAAAAAGGCGGTTTTTATACGGTACCGCGGTACCGATTGAAGGGCGGTTAGAGCATGAATTTTAAAAGGAGCCGCGCTATCGAAAAGTAAATGGAAAGCCCTATAAGATCCATCAGCGTAAGGACAAGCGGCCCGCCTCCCAGCACCGGGTCGGCTTTCAGCCATTTAAGCGCGAGCGGTATAAACGTGCCGAGCAGGGCGGCCACGAACATCGAGCAGAAAAGTGAAATGCCAACCACAAAGCCGAGGCCGCTATTCTGTTCCAGCCCCCACGCGACTATTCCCACAAGCGAGCCGCAAAAACTCGCCACGGCCAGGCTTACGCTGATTTCCTTCTGAAAATGGCTTGAAATATTTCTTTCGTTTATCTTGCCCAGCACGATGGCCCGCACGATGATGGCGGAGCTTTGCGTGCTCACGTTGCCGCCCATGCCTGTAACAATCGGTATGAAAGCGGCGATCGCCACCACCTGCTCCAGCATCGTTCCCATCCTGCTGATGATGCCGGCGATAATCACCCCGCCTACAAGCGACGATAAAAGCCACGGCAGTCGGTACCTTGCCGCCTGCACCCACGAAACGGACTCCAGCTCCTGCTCGTCGGTGCCGGCCGTTTTCAGCATATCTTCGGTGCTTTCCTCAGTGATGACGTCCAGCACGTCGTCGTGCATGATTCTGCCCAGAAGTTTGCCTTCGCCGTCCACTGCCGGCAGTGAAACAAGATCGTATTTCCTGAAAATCTGCGCTACTTCTTCCCTGTCGGCCGTTACGTCCACGCTCAGGGGAGCCTCTTCCATAACGTCCCGTATGATGGTCTCCTTCGGGTTGAGTATCAGCTTGTGAAGAGGAACGATTCCGGAAAGTTTTCCGTTTTCATCGGTGACGAAAACGTTGTGGAGCTCCGGCACTTCGTCGGCCATGGAGCGTATAAGCCGGATGGCGTCGCCGCAGGTCTGGCTTTCCGAAAGGGCGATAAGCTCCACCTGCATGATGCCGCCGGCGGACTCTTCCGGATACTGTAGAAGATTTTTTACTTCCGCAGAATCCTTTACCGGCAGATGCGCCAGTATGCTCTGCGAATCTTCATCGGGGATACTGCCGAGGAAGTCGGCCGCGTCGTCCGATTCCATCTCCTGCACGATAATGGCCGTCTGGTCCGGCTTCATTTCCTGGAAGAAAAGCTCTCTAAGCTCGTCGTTTACCAGCACGGCCACTTCGGCGGCCTCTTCCGGCGGCATCGCGCGGAAAAGTATTACCTTCTCCTCGCCGGAAAACCGCTTTTCAAGAATCTCCGCCATATCTTCGGCGCGCAGGTCGGCCGTTATTTCCCGGAGCTTTTCCGGGTTTTCGAGGTTTGCCGTGAGTTGTTCTACGAACTCTTCGCTTATTTCAAATTCCGTCATCGGGAGATTATACGTCTATTTTATAAAGGTTAAACCGGTTTATAATTAAGATTATGAACTACTGGCTTTTCAAATCGGAAGAATCGGTTTTCAGTATAGGAGACCTCGCCCGCGCACCCGGCAAAACCACCTGCTGGGAAGGGGTGCGCAACTATCAGGCGCGCAATTTTCTAAGGGACGATGTGAAGAAGGGGGATGGCGTCTTTTTTTATCATTCCAACTGCGATGTTATCGGTATCGCGGGCACGGCGGCGGTCGTTAAGGAAGGGTATCCCGACCATTACGCATGGGACGGCTCCTCGAAATATTTCGATGCCAGGTCGACTCCCGAAAAACCTGTATGGTTCATGGTCGATATAAAACTCAGAAAGAAGTTGCGGCGTGTTATCCCTCTTGCCGAATTGCGGGAAAACCCGGCGCTGAAAGATATGAAAATCCTGCAGAAGGGGTGTCGGCTATCCGTAACGCCGGTTGCAAAGAGCGAGTGGGAAGCGATTCTGCGAATGGAAAACAAGCCCGGCGCTTAACCTCCCGCCCACGCGTCATACCCGCCATACTCAATGCCAAAGGCGCGGGGAAAGGCAGGAAAAAGGTAGACCACCCCCCGTCTTCGCCAAGGCTCCTGTCTTCGCCCTGCGGGCTTCCGGCTCCGCAACGCTTCGCCGGGACAAGTCGCCGTGGCAAGCCGGCACCCCTCCTCATCGCGCCTTCAGCGCTACAGGAGGGGATTCTATTTATATGCCACTTTTGAGTTATATGAATAATTATACTAATATGTCATTGCGAGGCCGAAGGCTGTGGCAATCTCTCTTTGCGCGAGATAACCACGGCCTCCTGCGTCGGCCTCGCAAAGACACCTTCTGGGAGAGGAGATTAGCCGCAGGAAATAATCAGGAAAGTTCTTCGCCGAACGCCGGCTTTCCAAGGCTCTCAATGGCGGCGTCGGGCGCGCTTTCCCTTTTGGCCTCTCTTTTGGCCGAATAGGCTGTTCTGACGGCTCTTATTATCATCCCGGCAATCACGAAAAGCAGAATGGCGTTAATCATGAAAAACCAGTTGCCGGCGCCGCTTTCCTGCAAGAGGGATAGGCGGGTTCCGGTTACAGGCAGAGTCATATAAAAAGTGGTGCCAAGAAAGAAGTTTACGAAATAGGCGAAACCCCGCATGAGGCAGAAAACCGAAACGACAAAGGATGTAATCGGCATTCCGGCGAACAGGAAATGGGCTCCGAGCGCAAGATGAAACGCCTGTCTTGTTATGGAAGCGGTGCCGCAGTCCGGGCAGGCGAGAAATTTTACGGTGAGCAGAATAATTATCGATTTCAGCAGAAGATAGGCGAGCGCCGCCTGCCTGAATTCCCGCTTGGCCGGCATGGCGTCTCTGCGGGCTTTCATCTTCCGCCTGAAATCGTTAAAAAAGGACATCCCGTATTTTCTCTCCCA
>JAJRYM010000239.1 GCA_024275775.1 Nitrospirota bacterium | reverse complement strand
GAAGCCGCGCCCGGCTTAGTACCGACTCGCCGAAGGTCCCGCCTCGGCGGGAAAGGAGGGGATTTTGATGTAGCGATACCCATTCCCTGAAAACAATCTTCGGCAATATGCCAGCCATGGATTTCACGCTTGACCATGCCGCCGGCGCGTCGCATCATATTAACGAAAATGATTATAAAAAAACTTACGCTGACTATCGCCGTTACGGCATCGTTACTGTTGCCGTTCGCAGTCCCGAACTTTGCTTTTGCCGGGGATGCCGATCACAACGGAAAAGGCGGGATACATATTTCGGAAAATCTGAGAAAAGCTCTGCAAAAAGAGATGCTGGCTGTGCAGGACGGCATGATGAAGCTTGTGCCCGCAATCGCAAGCGGCGACTGGGCGACAGTCTCCCGGACGGCGGACAACATCAAAAAAACCTACATCATGAAGCAGAAGCTTACGCAAGCGCAGTTAAAGGAGTTGCACAGCGCCCTGCCTGCGGGATTCAAACGGCTTGACCATCGCTTTCATAAGACAGCCGGACGGCTGGCGCACGCGGCGGAAAGAAAAGACGCCGAACTGGCCGTCTTCTATTTTTACAAACTCAACGAAAGTTGCGTAACCTGCCATTCGGCATACGCCAAGCAAAGATTCCCAGCGTTCAGCGCAGGCGGCACGGAAGACGGCGAACACCATTAAGCCCGCCCCTTTACAAGTGCCGGGATACCAATCAGCTTCAAAACAGGGGATTATTTAAAAAGCCTTCGGTCCAAAACAAACTTTTCCGGCTTACCCAGCTTTATTTTCCTGAAATCCGGGTGGTTCAGGTTAAGTATGAAATTGGATTCTTCCGGCACTACCGCCGATGGAACTTCAAGGACGGCCGACTTCTTCCGCTCCAGCCAGTCCATCCCGATGTTTCTCAACTCCGGGCTATCCATAAGGAACCGCCAGTCGGCAGGAAGTTTTCCGGTTACCGCTTTTTCCACCTTTATCGAATCGGGAATCGTCGCCGAAACTTTAACGCAGGCGGGCATCACGGATATATCCAGATTTACAAGAAACTCAAGCAGTGCGAGTGAAAGAGATGATGATGTATAAACAATTTCGCATCCCGCATAATGCCATCGGCCGCTGAAGCGCCTGGAGCCTTCACCGCTGAAAACTTTTTCCGCGAATTTTTCGGGAACCAGCCTCCAGACTTTCATCTATCAACTGTATATGCCGAACGCTATCCGTCCCAGCAGTTCATCCACCATCCTGATCCCGGCATCATTCCTTAACAGTTTTAACGGTATCTCATCATTCATCGCCCGGTTGGGCCGTTTCAGCCACTCCAGAGCCTTGTCCATTGAGCCGAAAATTTCCAGAGCTGTCGCCGTAATTCTCGCCACCCTGTAAAGCCGGTCGGATTCTTCTTCGTTTAGCTGGTTGGAGGCCTTCCTCCGCTGGAGTGTGCGCTGGTTTATGTGGAGCAATTCGGCGAAGGCGCTCGTGTTAATCTCCAGTATATTTCTTGCCGTTTCCAGCGCCGTATATGGCAACCCGGATTCAATTACCTTAAAAGCGGCGAATTCCTGCGGCCTTCCCCGTTTTGTTCTCGGCTTTTTCATTCCAAGAATATTCCAGATAGCCGAGGCTTCCTTTACGGTTGCGGTGCCCATTTTCTTCTCATCATAAAACTGTTTAAGGGATATTTTGCTCAAATCCATAATAAGACATTTGTCCTGTTTGCGCAAGCAATCTGTCTGCATAAAACTACAGCGGCACAGCCGGTTGACGAAGGATGGCTTGCCCGGCCGTAGTCGTATAACCGGATAATTATGAAAAACAGAGAAAGTCCGCCTTCGCTAAAGCTTCCGTCTTCGCAAGGCTACGCCGGGACAAGTCGGCGGGACAGCCTTCTGACGAAGGCTGGTGGAGGCGAGGGGATTAGCTTCGCTTCGCTCGCAGAAACTTCGCTTTGATTATTAAAAGTAAGGAAGCTCGTTTTCTCCCACTCTCGCGGTTGCATGGCAACCGCTCCATCGGGCCCGACCCGCTTCCTAAACGAACCTGCGATTCGTTTGCGCTCCCTCCTCGGTCGCGCCGCCGGAAGCTTGCATTCAATTCCCTGTATTCAAACCAAAACAAAAAATGCTCCCGAAGGGAGCGCTTTTTGGTGAATCGCTGATTTTGCCCGGCTTCGCCAAGGCTACGCCGTGGCAGTCTTCGTTCTAAACAGGTTTCCCGTTGCAAGGCTGGCTTCCGTCTCCGCCCTGCGGGCTTTGCCGTGACAAGGTGCCAAGGCGAAGTTCTAAACTTTTCTTGAGTTTAGAACGAAGACTGGTGGAGGCGAGGGGAATCGAACCCCTGTCCGGAAACCGTTACCCGGTGAGACTACATGCTTAGCCTTTGATTTAATCCCACGAACGGCGCGCCCAAAGGCAGGCTCGGTCCGTTCGCCCGCAACAAAGTTTCGCGCCGACGGCCGTTGCTTCCGCCGGAACTATCCCAAATTTGTATAACACCCGGTGCGACGCCTTGGGAAAGCTTCGCGCAGGGCGTTAGCCTGCAGTTAAGCGGCTAAGGCGTAATCGTAATCGTTGGCGATTATCGATAATTTCCACGTTTTTACGAGGCGTGAACCCTCGGCATGCCTCAGACGGACTTCGCGTTCCCGTCGAAACCATTACGCCCCCATTTCGTGGGCACTTCCTAATAATATGATGGTATCATTATCCGTAAAAGTAAACCAAAAAAAGGAGGACGACAATGGGAACAGCAGGATACGGAATCTCCAGAAAAGTCGATTTGACCGTTGAGGAAGCCGAGGCGAGGATACGCGCAACGCTGGCGGAGCGGGGGTTTGGGATTCTTACCGAAATCGATGTGAAAAATACCATTAAGAACAAACTCGGCATTGAAATAAAGCCGTACAAGATACTGGGCGCGTGCAAGCCTCAGCTGGCCCATAAAGCGCTCAGCGCGGAAACGGAAATCGGCCTCCTTCTGCCGTGCAACGTAATCGTTTACGAGGATGCCGACGGCAATACCCGCATTGCGGTGCAGAACCCTGAAAAGGCTTTGGAACTTGTAGGCAACCCGGGTGTGAACGAGGTGGCCGCGGAAGCCAAAAAAGGGCTGGTAGACGCACTGGAAGCGGTTTAGCTTTTACCTTTTGCGCGGGCGGGGATCGGTTAT
>JAJRYM010000238.1 GCA_024275775.1 Nitrospirota bacterium | reverse complement strand
TGCTGGAAAAAGTCGCCGACACGCTTGAATCCGATAGGCCGGAACTGGCGGCTCTGGAAGCCTACGAAATAGGCAAACCGTGGCGGGACGCCGATGCCGACGTAGCCGAAGCGATAGATTTTTGCCGATATTACGCAAGGCGGGCTCTTCCCGAACTCGCACCGCACCCGCTGGGAGAAACCCCCGGCGAAAATAATATTCAGTTTTACGAAGGGCGCGGCCCAACCCTGGTAATCGCCCCGTGGAATTTCCCGGCGGCCATCCTCACCGGGATGACGGCGGCGGCGCTCGTGGCGGGCAACTCCGTTATCATGAAACCGTCCGGCAAATCGTGCGGCACGGCATGGACTGTTTACCAAAAGATGATGTCCGCAGGCATTCCGTCCGGCGTTTTACAGTTCCTGCCGGGCGCGGGCGAAACAGTGGGCGATTTTCTTGCGGGGCATCCTCTCATAGCCCAGATAGCGTTTACCGGAAGTAGCGAGGTGGGGCTAGCGATAGTAAGAAAAGGAGCCGATACGAAAGAGAATCAAACTCAGGTAAAGCGGTTCGTATGCGAGATGGGCGGGAAAAACGCGATTATTGTGGATGACGACGCCGACCTGGACGAAGCCGTGCTGGGCGTAATCAAAAGCGCGTTCGGGTACGCGGGGCAGAAATGCTCCGCCTGTTCGCGGGTAATCGTAGTCGGCAGGAAAACGTACGATCAGTTCACGGAAAGGCTCGTGGAAGCGTGCAAAAGCATCGTAATAGCTCCGGCGCACCGGCCGGAATGCAGGCTGGGGCCGGTGATAGACGAAGAAGCATTCAACAAACTTCGCGCCGTCATTGAAAATCCGGGCGACGGCGCCACTCCCCTATACCTCGGCGGGGATAATCCGGTGCCGGAGGGCGGCTATTACATCCCGCCGGCAATATTCGAGGTGCATGACGCGAACCACCCACTGATGCAAAGAGAGCTGTTCGGCCCCGTTGCGGCTGTTATGCCGGTAAAGGATTTCGACGAAGCCCTTAAAACAGCCGTATCTACCCGTTACGCTTTAACGGGTGGGGTTTATTCGAGGAGCCCCGGCAATCTGGAAAAAGCCCGGAAGCTGTTCCGGGTCGGCAATCTTTACTTCAACCGCGCCATCACAGGCGCGCTTGTGCATCGCCAGCCGTTCGGCGGTTTCGGAATGAGCGGGCTCGGCACCAAAGCCGGCGGGCCGGGCTATCTGCGGAATTTCGCCGAGCCGAGAACCGTTACCGAAAACACAATGCGCCGAGGGTTCGCTCCGGAAATAGACCGCTGAGCAGATGTTTAATCGGGAAAAATGATTTATAATGATTGGAGAGGATTAGGAGAGAAACTTGGCATTCAGCATCACAGACAGATTGAGGGAAATTATCCTTCTGCAGGATAGCCTGGAAAACTATTTCAGGCATGACTCGGAGACGACCTCCTCCATAGCAAGCACGTGGTCGCCTTCCGTTGACCTGTATGAAACGGGGGAGCATATTTGCCTGTGCGCCGACCTGCCGGGCATAGAGCCGGAAGACCTGAAAATCGAGGCGATGGACAATTTTATCACCATACAGGGGCGAAGAAAATTCGTAAAAACGGAAGACGAGGATTTCATGCGAATGGAAAGAAGTTACGGCCCATTCCAAAGAACGTTCAAACTGCCCTGCACAGTAATGAGCGACAGCCTTACCGTAATGTTTAAAGACGGCGTCCTGAAAATAAAAGTCCGAAAAAGCGCAGACCGGCAACCAAAATCGGCGCGTATTCAGGTACTATCCGGCAACGAATGAACAGAAAACTTATCGAGCGCTGTAGGGAAAAAGCGCTTAACCTAGAACCGCTTTCCACAAAGGAAGGGGTTGAGCTTCTAAACCTCCCTTCCGAAGACATCATGGACCTTATGGCCGCGGCCGACGCGGTGCGGAGAAAGCATAAGGGAACCGTAATCAACCTCTGCTCGATAGTGAACGCCCGCTCCGGCAGATGCGCCGAAAACTGCGCGTTCTGCTCTCAGTCGGCCTGGAACGATTCCGAGGTTCCGGAATACCGGCTGATGAACAGCGATGAGATTATAGACGCGGCGAAAGACGCCAAAAATAACGGCGCCCGGAAGTTCGGCATCGTCACAAGCGGGAGAGGGCCGGGAAGTGTGAACGGCGATTTCGATGCGATACTGAAGACTCTCGGAGAAATGAAAGAGAGGCTGGATATGCACCGTTGCGCCTCTTTGGGGCTCATCACGAAAGAAGAGGCCGTCGCACTGAAAGAGGCGGGACTGCTTGAGTTCCACCACAATCTCGAAACCGCACGGAGCTTTTATCCGCAGATATGCACCTCCCGTTCTTACGACGACAACGTGGCCACTGTAGAGGCGGCTAAAAGCGCCGGCCTGAAGGTCTGTAGCGGCGGGATATTCGGCATGGGGGAAACCAACGAACATAGAATCGAAATGGCGGAAGAACTGCGCAGGCTGGAAGTTGAATCGATACCGCTTAATTTCCTAAGCCCCGTCGAAGGAACGAAGCTCGCAGGAGCCCCGCGGCTCAAACCGCTGGAGATACTTTCCATCATCGCCGTTTACCGCCTGTATCTTCCAGACAGGGATATCAAGGTGGCGGGAGGCAGAGAGGTAAATTTGCGGGACGCGCAGTCGTTCATCTTTTTCGCCGGAGCCAACTCCACCATGCTCGGCAATTATCTGACCACCAAGGGGAGAGCGGCCGAAGACGACGTGCGGATGATTGAAGACCTGGGGCTGGAACCGTCTTGCTGAAATTTTCCCTTATTGCCGTCGGGTAGAAAAACCGATTTCGGCGGATGAGTGAAAATTTTTTTCAAAAAGAACTTTCAAAGTTAAAGAATAAAAATCTCTGCCGTACTCTTAAAACTTTCGGTCATACCGACGGGAGGTTCGCCCAGCTTGACGGCAGAGAATACCTGATTTTTTGCTCTAACGACTATCTCGGCCTGTCACAGAATCCCGATATCGTG
>JAJRYM010000237.1 GCA_024275775.1 Nitrospirota bacterium | reverse complement strand
GCTTGAAAAAATCATCCACGAAGCGTGCAAACAGTGCGGGCGAAGCGAGCCGATGGAGCTCTCCCCCGCCCTACCGCTCCCGGAACTTCCGCCCGCCGATTTTCGGATGGTTCTCTGGGAGGAAGAAGAATCGCTGAGCCTTCGTTCAGCGCTGGCCGAAGCGGGCGAGCCGGAATCGGCGCTTCTGCTCGTCGGCCCTGCGGGAGGGTTTGCAAAAGAAGAGATTGAAAGTCTGAAGAACGGAGGATTCAAAACCGCCGGGCTCGGCTCTCTGATACTTCGCACCGAAACGGCGGCGCTTACCGTGCTGGCCATACTCAACCATCATTTCGGCAGGATGGAACCGTGAAAGCTTCAAAGAGGTCTTCGGTAATCGGTTCGTTCAAGGTTATGGATATTCTGGAAAAGGCGCGGGGGCTTGAAGCTAAGGGGCGGAGCATCATCCATTTCGAGGTGGGCGAGCCGGATTTCAAAACGCCGCGCGTTATAAGCCAGGCGGGGATAGAGGCTATCCGAAGCGGTTACACAAAATATACCCACTCGCTCGGCATGCCGGAACTTCGCGTGGAAATCTGCCGGCATTATCGGCGGGAATACGGCGTAAAAATAACGCCCGACCAGATAATCGTGGCCAACGGCTCGTCGGCCGGACTTTTCCTGATATTCGCGGCGCTTCTCGACCCGGGCGATTCGGTGATAATGGGAACGCCGCACTATTCCTGCTACCCGAACTACGTGAAATTCCTCGGCGCGAGAACGTCATTCGTAAAGCAGAGCGAGAAGGAAGGTTTTCAGCTTCTGCCGGACAATGTGCGGAAAAAAATCAGACCGCGCACGAAAGCAATTTTAATCAACTCGCCGTCCAACCCGACAGGCTCGGTAATGAAGCCGGAGTTCATAAAAGAAATAAGCGGGCTGGGGCCGGTGGTGATATCGGATGAAATCTATCACGGCCTGTCGTACAAACGGAAAGCGCGTTCCATACTTGAGTTCTCTCGGAAGGCGTTCGTGCTGAGCGGGTTTTCCAAAAGGTACGCGATGACCGGCTGGCGGATTGGGTGGGTTATCGCGCCGAAAGAGTTTGTAAGGCCGATGCAGAAAGTACAGCAGAATTTCCAGATATCGCCGAACTCCATCGCGCAGATGGCCGGGATAACCGCCCTCAAAAGCGGAAAAGCCGAGCTGAACGCGATGAAGCGGGAGTTCAACAACAGGCGCAAACTTATGATAGAGCTGTTGCGGGAAATAGGCTTCGAAATACTTTTCGAGCCGGAAGGAGCGTTCTATGTTTTCGCCTCCTGCCGGTTCATGAGCGGCGATTCCTACTCACTCGCGTTCAGGATACTGGAAGAAGCCGGCGTGGCCGTAACGCCGGGGATAGATTTTGGCAAAGCGGGCGAAGGATACCTCCGGTTCAGCTACGCCACCGCCCCAAAAAACATCCGCGAAGGTGTAAGACGGCTGGACGAGTTCATCAGAAAAAATGATTTCAAGAAATAATTAATACTTTATAAACATAGTGTTATATTATAATTTCTATAATTTAAAGGGAATAATTCATGTTTGAAGTAACCGTAAAAACGGAGTTCGCCGCCGCTCACAGGCTCATAGATCATCCCGGGCCGTGCCGGAGAGTTCACGGCCACAACTGGAAAGTCGAGGCGGCATTCGCCGGAGCCGAGCTTGATAAACATGGGATGGTAATCGACTTCGCGGACGTGATGAAAGAGCTTGACCGGATAAAATCTCTCATCGATCACAGGATGATAAACGAGGTACCCCCGTTCGATAAAACAAACCCGACGGCGGAAAATATCGCCAAATGGATTTTCGACGAACTGGCGGAAAAGCTTCCGACAAGTCCCGCGCGGGTGACGGTTCATGAAACCGATTCCACATCGGCTTCTTATTCGGCCTGAACCCGGCCGGTTTTTTTGTGTAAAATAAGTTTCTTATGAAAAAAACAAGGCGGATATTCATCGGCAATGTGCCGGTCGGCGGAGGCGCTCCGATAGCGGTGCAATCGATGGTCAACCGCCCTCCCCACGACGCTTTCGCCATCATCGAGCAGATTCGCGAACTTGCCGAAGCCGGGTGCGAAATCGTCCGACTGGCCGTGCCGGATGAAGAGGCGGTCGAGACGTTCCGCCAGGTGAAGAGTGAATCGCCCGTTCCGCTAATAGCCGATATCCATTTCAACCACATACTCGCGCTTGGAGCGATTACAGCCGGCGCGGACGGGCTGAGGCTGAACCCCGGCAATATCGGTTCCCGGCGAAAGGTTGAGGAAGTGGTAAAAGCGGCGTCCGAACGGAGCCTGCCTATACGGATAGGAGTCAACGCGGGCTCCATATCGCGCGAGAAACTGAAAAAACACGGCGGCCCTACCGTTGACGCGATGGTGGAAAGCGCACTGGAGCATGTGGCTATTCTTGAAGAGCTCAATTTCGACCTTATAAAGATTTCGATAAAAGCGTCGGACGTTCATAAAACCGTTTCGGCCTACCGGAAACTTTCCGAGGCGGTGGACTACCCGCTTCACATCGGCATCTCCGAAGCGGGCTCGGCTTTTGCCGGCACGATAAAATCGGCTGTCGGGTTAGGCATACTGCTGAACGAAGGGATAGGCGACACCGTGCGCGTTTCGCTTACCGCCGACCCGGTGCTGGAAGTGAAAACCGCTTACGAAATTCTCAAAAGCCTCGACATCCGCAGGATATCGCCGGAAATAATCTCCTGCCCCACCTGCGGGAGGTGCGAGATAGACCTTATAAAAATTGCCGAAAAGGCCGAAGCCGAGCTGGCAAAACTGAAAAAACCGATTAAGGTGGCAGTCATGGGATGCGTGGTAAACGGCCCTGGAGAAGCAAGAGAGGCCGACATAGGGCTGGCTGGAGGCGACGGTTGCGGCGTCATTTTCAAAGGCGGTAGAATCATACGAAAAGAGTCGGAAGAAAATCTTTACGCGGCACTGATGGAAGAGATAGAAAAACTATGAAACTGAGCAGATTTTTTATACCCACCGTCAGGCAGGTGCCTTCGGATGCCGAGATAGCAAGCCACAGGCTTATG
>JAJRYM010000236.1 GCA_024275775.1 Nitrospirota bacterium | reverse complement strand
TGAAAACCGCATAAGAACGGAGTCAATACCATCCCCCGACGTGCCGGACATAAGGCCTATACCAAGCTTAGCTACCATACGGCACTCAACTTATCACATCAGCGCGGGCTATGAATATCGCTTTTTATCGCAACCTGCCGGTACACAAAACCATCCGCGCAGGATAATTTACCCGGAAACCACATATTTTTGAGAAAAAGCGGTTTAATGCTACGAAAACGTTGCGCACAACACCAAAGAGTGTAACCCTTTTCTTTAATTGGACTTATGCGGTCTCATGCAACGCATGTGGCCTTTTAACCTCATTAATATTCCGGAAAAAAGGGGCATAAACAACCACTTAAAAGCTATCTCATTGAATTTAAATAGTTTATTTTTTGGCACACCGTTTGCTATTAATATGGTCGAGGCGACGCAATATCGTCTCATTAGATCACCCTCTAACCTCCCCTTAGAGAAAAGGGAGGGGCCGCCCCGGCTCCTCCCTTTTTTTATATTTCCTGGTTCACCCTTAAAATACAAAATCTGTCGTGATACACTAGCGGGCAGAAGTTCCGGGAAGGTTCATAAAT
This sequence comes from Nitrospirota bacterium, assembly GCA_024275775.1. Classification (GTDB taxonomy): domain Bacteria; phylum Nitrospinota_A; class UBA7883; order JACRGQ01; family JACRGQ01; genus JAJRYM01. The sequence goes on along the minus strand of JAJRYM010000236.1, from coordinate 3,637 downwards.
AAAATTTACCAACAAAAAGGAAAGCCATGAAAACAGTTGATTTTGATTCCGTAAAATGGGGTTTTTTTATAGCGTTGCTCGCTCTTTGCATGGGGATATGGCTGGGCATACATTTCGGCAAGGACGAGGATAAAATCGACAGCTACCTCAAGAATAAAGCCAAGCAATCGGACGTTTTCGATGGCAATAAGAGAAAAATCAGGAGAGCCTACAATAGCGCTTGGGATCGGCTGACAATGGCCCACGAGCATTTTCAGGGGATTGGCACTATGGCCGTAGCCCTTATCGGACTCCTCTCCGTAACCTGGCTGAAGCCGGTTCTTAAAACCGTTGTTTCAATCGGCCTCGGCGTAGGGTCGTTCTGCTACCCGCTGTTCTGGTATCTGGCGGCATACCGCACCGTCGAGATAGGGAAGCATGCCGCAAAGGAATCGCTGGCGTGGCTGGCGCAATTCGGCGCCGGACTTTACGCGGTATCGTTTTTAGCGCTTGTCCTGACGGTTTTAGTGTCGCTTATCTGCAAAGATAAACGCCCCGGTTTCCTTAACCGCCTGGCGGAATAAAAAGAAACCGCCGCTTTGGCGGATATGCTTACGGCTTCATCGGTACAGTTTAAGGTGAAGCCGATTTCTGAGGTTGGAGTTCCCTGAACTGCGGGTTCTCCGCGCCATATCCTGGTGGACGAACGCAGGAATATTTAAAGAAATTTCACTGAATTTTGACAGACAACCCCCCTCGTCGGCAAACCGAAAAGGGGGTTATCTGAAAGATTAAACAAGGCGGCGTTTACGGCCGCCTTATTTCAAGAAGCTTTGGCTACCAGCGTTTACCGCCGCCGCCAGCGCCACCACCGCCGCCGAACGACCGGCGCGGTTTATCTTCTCTCGGCCTCGCGATATCGACCTTTACCTGCCGACCGTCGAGCTCTTTACCGTTAAGCAGTTCAACAGCTTTCGTGGCGGATTCTTCGGAATCCATCTCAACGAAGCCGAAACCTTTCGAGCGGCCGGAATGCGGGTCGGTAATTATCTTTACCGACTCGACTGCACCTGCTTCGCTGAACAGCTGGTTGAGAGTTTCCTCCTGGGTTGAGAAAGGAAGGTTACCGATGTATACCTTGTTTAGCATGATTTGTCCTCCAGACAGATTGAAAAAAACCGAATCAAGAAAACTCTGTCGGGAGCATTCTTTGTCGGAATAGAACTAAAAATTGACTTATTCATTTCATAAAACATCTTAATCGGGGGGAAGTGTATCACATTATAAAAGCGGTTTGCCATAAAAAAAAACGATAAAATTTCGGTCGGCGGCGAATCTGTAAAACCGCCGGCTGTTTTACTGGAACTCGCACTTCAGTCAGCCTCTCTGCCGGGAGGAGCGTGTTTGAAATAATCGTAATCATCCATGAAGTAGCAAAGGCAGTCCTGCCGTACGGCCTCTTCCCGCAAGGTTAAAAGCGTCGGTATTGTTTCCTTCGCCAGAAGTATCTCGCCGTCGACCCGCGTAAAGTATTCCGCCGTGATATCGTTTCCCTCCTGATCCCTCACTTCAAGGCATTGGGCACAGGACGGTTTTACGGAGGCTATAAGCGTGCCGGCAGGAAGTCTGCGAAAATTGAGCCGGTCGAGGTCGTCCCTAAAACAGATGTCTTCTTCGCATTCGCCGAAGCTGAAACTTACCTCCTTCGGCAACTTTACAATCGCTACGGCGTGAAACAGTTCGATATCGCGCTCGCGAACCGGCTCGGACGGAAAATGATCAAGGTGAAGGCAGGCTTCCAGAAATTCGCGCGCGTGCTCAACGTTATAGGAATGGCCCGGCCGCCCGCATTCTATCGTTACGGACGGGCAGATATCGGCGAGCGCGGCCGACTTTGTGCCTTCCGGCTTGCCGTAAAAAATAACGGTGCGGCTGAAGAGCGTGGCAAGATGAAAAAAGCTGTTTTCCACGCGGGGCGTCAGCGCGTGATGGGGATTAATTCCGCTGGTATTATGTATATCGATGCTCGCGAAAACATCTCTACGGCGCATCTCCGCCACAATTTTCCCAGCCATAAGGTTTGCGGGAGAATCCCCGGCTTTCCAGATGCGGTTGAAATCGGGCTGGCCGTCCAGAAAACGCCGGTTGTAACGCGCGGCTTCCACATTTCCGATGAAAACCGAGAGAGAGCGAGGCAACGCGCGTCCATTCTGTTTTTTTAAAAGTGACTGCACAGCCAGCAGACCCGTCGGCTCGTTTCCGTGCATAAGGACGCTCACAAAAAGCGGTCTGCTACGCTTGCCCTCAATATGGAAAAGCGCCGGGCCGTCAAGCTAGCGGTACAGCCGGTCGTGCGGCAGTTCCAGCAGGTTGTCTGGAAAGCCATCCACAACGGAAAACATCTCTAGATATCCCACTCGTGAACCGGCAGGCCGCTTTCCTGACGTTCAATATACCGATGGCAAAGCTCGCGGAAACCGCCTTTACGTTTGGCACGCCAGCGGCGCATCCATTCGGAACCGGTCTGCCCCGACTTCACCCTTTTCTCGATTATGCCGAGGTAGAAATCAATATCTTCCCGGTCTACACCGAGGTCTGCAAGGCCTGTCCGGGCGGCGGGAACAAGCTCTTCCAGAACCAGTTTGCCTACCGGATGAACATCGTTATCCAGCCAGCGTATTTCAGCTTTCAGACCGTCTCTGGCGCATGCGTAAAAATTATCGCGCGCTGTCGGGAACGGCAGAACCGTTTCCGGAGGAGGCTCAACGGAAGCGTACGCCTGCACAAGGCCGAAAAAGAACGCGGCGTTCGCCACTGTATCGATAATCGTTGGTCCCGAAGGAGCGACCCTGTTTTCTATGCGAAGATGGCAAGCGCCGTCTTCGCCGAATCCTACCAGCGGCCGGTTCCACCGCCAAATCGTTCCGTTGTGAAGCCGCAGATGGCTGAACCTGTGAGAAGGGTCGTCAACAACCATCGGCAACATTACCCTGAAGAAATCGAGGTTTTCCTGGAAAATTTCGGCCAGCGATTCACGCGCATAACCGCTCCCGAAATCTACCCGCGAAGGTCCGCAAAAGCTGTCCTGCGTCTGGTTATTTTCGGCGAGCGACTGTTCAAAAACAGGAATCCGCGTTTCGGCCCATAAATCCTTGCCGAAAATAAAAGGAGAGTTGGGGGCAACCGCCAGAAACGGCGCCGAAACAATCAGGGAACTGTTATAAAAACGGACGGCGCGGGAAAGGCCAACCTGAAACTGTATCTGAAAAGCGGTGGTAACGGACTCCAGCATAACGCCGGTATGTTGCATGCGAAGATGCTCCGGCCCTCTTATATCTATCTCCACAGGCCTGCCTTTTCTCTGTTTCATCACCTGCTCGTTAAGAGCCCGATACCTTTGCATATTGGACATATTTTCAGGAACAATATCCTCATTTCTCGCCGTAGGCAGAATGCCTATAAGCATTAAGCGGGCGTCAAAGCTTTTTATGGTTTCACTGCACCGGCGCCAGGTATTTTCAATATCCTCCCGAAGCAGGGTAAGAGCCCTGCCGCGCAAAGACTGAGGGGTGCAGTTAAGCTCTATGTTGAACATGGCAAGCTCCGAGCCTACGATTGGGTCGCCGAATTTTTCAAGAAAATCCCGATTTATCGGCGC
>JAJRYM010000235.1 GCA_024275775.1 Nitrospirota bacterium | reverse complement strand
CTATTCAGTCGTATGAGCGTTATTACATGCTAGTTCTTGATTTCCTCACTACATCGCCAAAGATTATTTATCACAGAGAAGCCGTCGATGTGGCATTCGTGCGCCAACTGGACAAAAACAGAAAAGCGTACAGGGTAACGGTGCTGATGGGACGATTTTCGCGCGGAGCCCTGTTAAGCAAATCAGCCGACCTCCCTTTTCTGCGGAAAAAGTTTCAGCGGGTTCTCGAAAGTGAAAAAATCCGGCCAGGGTCTCATATCTACCGGGAGATTTACTCCACTTTCAACAACCTCCCCAAAAAGGTCCTTTTTTACATAGACAGGGTTTCCCTTCCGGCCGTTTTAAACATTTCCGCGAGACTGAACAGCGAGGATGAGCTTCATCTGCTGTTCCGGCACAGCACAAGATTCGAATACACGGCGGCCATTGTTCTCTTCTCCGCCAAAAAGCTGTCGGAAGAAAATACCGGAACAATCGTCCGCGTCCTTGAGGATATGCTCGGCATAAAATCGGTTTATCACCTTGCGTCGCGCAGTTCGGTGGTGGCGCAGGTATTCGTCTACTTCCCGATTAAAACGGAAAAAGGGCTTGATATCGATGTCGCAAAGGCGGCGAACCGGATAAACCTCCTTATAACAAGCTGGGACAGTCTTCTTAAAGAGAAAATGGTTGCCCGCCTGGGCGATAGAAAAGCGTTCACCCTCTATAACAGATACCTGGCCAGGTTAACCGACCTGTACAAAAAGGCGGTTGAACCCGAAGAAGCGCTCGCCGACCTGTGCATGATTGACGCGCTTGAAAAAACCGGCACCATACAGCTGGATATAAACCGCAAATCCTCCAATGTCGCGGTGCTCCGAATCTATTGGAACCATGAGCTTAATCTCATGAAACTCATCCCCACTTTCTCCAACCTCGGGATAACGGTAAAGGAAGAAATAGCGCTCCCCTTAATCAACCATACAAATAAAGACCGCCCGCTGTTCATTCAGCTTCTGCATATTGAAGGCACTCCGGATGAGATTCAAACTCTTTTCGAAGCAAAGGAAAAACTGGTTGAAGCGATACAGCTTGTAATAGAAGGAAAGGCCGAAGACGGCCGTCTGAACAGCCTGATTATTAAAGCGGGATTCAACTGGAAACAGGTGGACATTGTAAGAGCGTTCAAGAACTACATGGTTCAGATTAACCTGCTGATAAACCCTGCCTCCGTTGCGACAACGCTGAACAACTACCCTGAAATAACATCTCTTGGGGTTAGGTATTTCGAGCAGAAATTCAACCCCGCCGGAAGCGGCGGCGCAGAGTGCGAAACAATAAAAAACCTGTTCTTCAAAAAGTTGGAAGCCGTTAGCGACCTCAACGAGGACAGCATTCTGCGCCTCTTTTTCAACGTCATCGAAAATACGCTCAGAACCAACTACTTCAAGCCGAAGGATTATCATTACCTTTCATTCAAAATTAATTGCAAAGGCGTTATACAGATGCCGAAACCGGTGCCGATGACCGAAATTTTCGTCCACTCTCCTTTTCTTGACGGGATTCATCTCAGAGGCGGCAAGGTTGCCAGAGGCGGATTACGCTGGAGCGACAGGACGGATGATTTTCGCACCGAGGTTCTGGGGCTGATGAAAACCCAGATGGTCAAAAATTCCGTAATAGTGCCGGTCGGCTCCAAAGGCGGGTTTATTTTAAAGAAATTCAAATTTGGCACGCCGGAAGAAAAAGCGGCGCTTTTTAAACATCATTACCAGACTTTTATCAGAGGCCTGCTGGATCTCACCGACAATATCGTTAAAGGATAGCATGTCGCCCCTGAAGGAATCGTCTGCGAAGACGGCCCCGACCCATATCTCGTAGTGGCGGCCGATAAGGGAACGGCCGCGATGTCCGACGCCGCCAATGAAGTCTCTGAACAGTATGATTTCTGGCTGAAAGACGCGTTCGCTTCCGGCGGTTCGCAGGGATACGACCATAAGAAATTCGGCATCACAGCTAAAGGCGCCTGGGAATGCATAAAACGCCATTTCAGGGAAATCGGAATCGATATACAAAAAGAGTCGGTGACGGTAGCCGGCGTGGGAGGAATGGCGGGCGACGTTTTTGGCAACGGCATGCTTCTTTCAAGAAAGATAAAGCTCGTGGCCGCTTTCGACCACATGAATATTTTCATGGACCCCGACCCAGACCCAGAAAAATCCTTCAAGGAACGCCAGCGCCTTTTCAATATACCGGGATGCAACTGGAGCGATTATAATCCCGTCCTCATTTCGCAGGGAGGCGGCGTAGCCAGCAGAAGAGCCAAATCTATCTCCATTTCGCCGGAAATGAGAGAAAGGCTCGGAATAAGCGATAAGAGCCTCAGCGGTGAAAAGCTCATCCGCGCCATACTGAAAATGCAGGTGGATCTCCTCTATTTCGGAGGCATCGGAACCTATATTCGCTCAAGCGAGGAAAACAACGCCGATGTGGGTGACAAAGCCAACGACCCAGTGCGAATTACTGCGAAAGAACTTAAAACAAGGGTAATAGGCGAAGGAGCCAACCTGGCCATGACACAGCGGGCCAGAATAGAGTACGCTGAAAACGGCGGAAGGCTTAACACCGATTCCGTGGATAACTCGGCCGGAGTCGATATAAGCGACCACGAAGTAAACATCAAGATATTCCTGGAAATTCTTCTCGCAAAAAAGGAACTGAAAAGCAGAAAGGAAAGAAACCACTTCTTCGCGAAACTCGGCCCCGATGTTGTGAAGATGGTTCTGGAAGATAACTACTACCAGAGCGCTGGAATATCGCTGGATCAGAAAGCTAGCGACAAAAAACTGGAACTGTATCACAACTACATTCAGGATATGGAAGCGGCGGAACTCTTCAACAGGGAGGTGGAAGATATCCCGGAAAACGACAAACTGCTCTCCTACTCCGAAAAACCGGGATGCCTGCCGCGCCCGATTTTATGCCTCCTGTTCGGTTACGAAAAGATGAGGCTCAGCGACGCCACTCTGAAATCTCCGATTGTGGATACAACTTTCGCCAGGCGTTATTTCATAAGCTATTTTCCGCCTGTAATCCGGCACGACCATGAAGCCCATCTGGATGAACACCGCCTGAAAAAAGAGATAATCTCCACTATTATCAGTAACAGAATAGTGAATCAGGCCGGCATAACGTTTGTTTACAACATGGAAAAAGCAACCGGCGCCGCGCCGTGGGAGATAGTCCGCGCGTATCTCATAGCCGAAAACCTGCTGGAAGCCGACAACTTCAGAAAGATGGTGCACGAGCTCGATAACACGGCGGACGCGAACCTCCAGACCGATATGCTGTTGCACATGGAAGACATAATCGGCAAGGTGGTTCTGTGGATGCTTACCCATTTCGCGAGCGATAGAATCAGTTTCGATTTCGTCAACCAGTACCAGCAGACGATAGCCCGCTTTCAGGAAGACCTGTTCCAAAAACTTGAGAGCATCTGCTCGATGGAAGAGGGATGCGTGGTGGAAAAAGTCAAGGAATACGAAAAGCAGAACATCCCCTCCAGCCTCGGTTCGTGGCTGGTTATTCTGCCTTACCTCAAGGACGTTATGGCCATACTGGCCATCAAGGAAGAGCGCCACGCGGAGTTTATCGAAACGGGCAACCTGTTCATACTTGTTACCAGTTACTTTGAAATAGACTGGATAAACTCCCTGCTGGAGCAATATGCCGCAACGTCAGTATGGGAAAAAATAATGCGGGAGAACCTGTACAGAGAGCTTGAAACGCATCAGAGCAAATTCGTAATGAAAGTGCTGGAGTTCAAGCGGAAGGATGAAACCATGGAGCAGGCTTTTACGAACTATATGAGGGAAAAGGAAGCGCTGGAAAAAGAGTACCGCCGGACAATCGCTAATATAAAAGAGGATAAATCCTCCAACCTGATGGCTGTAAGCGTTCTTATAAACCAGCTAGAAGGTTTCATCTGAACCTCTCTTTTTCAGAACTTCGTTGAGGCTTCCCGTCCGGTATCCTTCCATATCCAGCGTTACGTAATCGAAGCCAAGCGATTTTATCGCCCGCGAGATTCCGTCGAAATCGGGATGGGACGCCAACTCCGCAATATTCTGCTTTGGCAGTTCTATTCTGGCTATGCCTGAATGATGCCGCACTCTTACTCCGGAAAAACCGGCGGCTTTAAGAATCTCTTCGGCGCGTTCGACCATTTCAAGTTTTTTTACGGTAATCTCCGTGCCGTATGGAAAACGGGACGCGAGACAGGCCGCGGCGGGCTTGTTCCAGTTGGGCAGACCCAGCCTTTCGGCGTGAAACCGGATATTCTCCTTTGTCATGCCGGCTTCCTGAAGAGGCGAACGAACCGAAAGCTCTTTCGCCGCGCGCCGACCCGGACGGTAATCGCCGGCGTCTTCCGCGTTGGAACCGTCGCATACGGCGGAGTATCCCTCCTTCCGCGCAATGGCGGAAAGAATGCCGAAAAGCTCCTCCTTGCAGAAGTAGCACCTGTCAGCCGGGTTTTGGGAAAAACCGGGAATCAGCAGTTCCTCAGATTCGATTACCCTGTGAGGCGCGCCGATAAGACGGGCGATTTCAACCGCCGAATTGAATTCCGATTCCGGATACGTGCTCGACCTTGCGGTAACTCCCAAAACTTTCCCGCCTGATTCTTTTACAAAATCAAAGGCGGCTTTCAAAAGCAGGGAGCTGTCAACGCCGCCGGAGAAGGCGACTATCATCGAGCCCATCTCACCCAAAATTCCGTTGAGGCGCCTGAATTTCTCCATACTGCCGTGAGTCTCCGGGCAGGGTTCAGTCCGCAAATTTTCCCTGAAAACCGGTTACATGAAAACCTTTATCTCGGCTTTTCCCCTGCTGTCGGCTATATGCTCCTGCAAAAGTTTCGTCTTATTCTCATACGAGAGTTCTTTGAATATCTTCGCCTTTACATCCTGATAGGAGCTTACCCCCGCCTCTTTTTTGTCAAGCGTTTCGATGAGGTGAAGACCGAACCGGGTTCTGACAACCGTCGGTTTATCCCCGGGGTTCATGGCAAAAGCAACATCTTCGAATTCCTTAACCATCGATCCCTTGGAGAAGAAGCCGAGTTCCCCTCCCTTTAATGAAGAAGGCCCTTCGGAATATTTCTTGGCCAGCTCGGCGAAATCTCCGCCCGATTCTAACTTTTGCACTATTTCATCCATTTTCGCCTTTACTTTTTTCACGGTGTCGGCATCGGCGTCCGGGGCGAGCCTCAAGAGGATGTGCCTTGCCTTTACCGATTCCGGCTGGTCGAACTTTTTGCGGTTCTTATCGTAGTACTCTTTCGCCTTCTCTTCGGGAACGTTCACCTTTACATAGAGTTCGGCGTCCAGCATCTTGTTGATTGTAAGACCTTTCCTCATCTGCTTTTTCAACCCTTCAATGGTAAATCCCTGCCGCTTAAGATCCGCAAGAAATTTTTCCTCCGACCCGTACTGGGTTTTCATCTTGTCTAACCTCGCATTCACCACCTCGTCGCTCACCGTGTAATGCTTTGCTTTGGCCTCCTGCATAAGGAGTTCGGCATTAATTATGTTTTTCAAAATTTCGCCCTTGGCGGTTTCGTATGCCTGCTTGGTAAGCTTCTGGCCTCGCATGCTCAACTGTTTTTTAAGGCCGCGTATTATCTTGGCGAAAACCTCTTTCCCGATTTCAACGCCGTTCACGCTGACTATAACGGACGGTAAAGACGATTCATCAAAAGTAAATTCATCGTTGGCAACCGGTTGAGCGCCGGCGGGTTGCGTTGCAACGCTCTTGCTCGGTTTATTGGAAGGGCTATAATCCATAAACGCCAACATCACCATGCCCACACCGAAAACCACCGCAAGGATTACTACCACCAGCTTCTTCGTCATTTCAATCTCCTATCCAAAAAGTTTTCATGGCTACATATACATTCCGCCGTTAACGTGAATTTCCTGGCCTGTTATGTAATCCGACGCGGAAGACGCAAGAAAGAGGGCCGCGTTAGCGACATCCCGCGGCGTTCCCAGTTTCTTCATGGGAATCATCGCAAGAATAGCATTTTTTGTTCCATCATCAAGAGCTTCCGTCATATCCGTGCTTATGTAACCGGGGGCTATAAGGTTCACCTGTATATTACGCGGCGCCAGTTCGCGCGCGGCCGACTTGGTCAGGCCGGACAGGCCGGCCTTGGATGCTGAATAGTTGGCCTGCCCCGCGTTGCCCATGGAGCCTATCACCGAGCCTATATTTATTATCTTGCCGGCTCTCTTTTTAATCATTATCTTAACTGCCGCCTTGACCATGTTGAAAGTTCCCTTGAGGTTCGTGTCCATCACGGCGTCCCAGTCTTCATCCTTCATCCTCATCAGAAGACCATCCTTTGTAACGCCGGCGTTATTTATCAGAACGTCAACCGTGCCGAATCTTTCAGCGCATTTCCTCACGGCATCGGCCGCGGCTGTGCTGTCCGCCACATCCAGCTGAACCGCTTCCACATCGGCATCAAGAGCCGAAAGCCGGGCAAGGGTATCTTCGGGCGCGGTGCGATTGTATGTGATAAAAAGGTTTGCGCCCGCCTCAGCGAACGCTACGGCAAGCTCCCGGCCAATTCCGCGGGAAGCCCCGGTTATAAATACCGTTTTTCCTTTAAAAGTCATGCAAGCGCCTCCAGAGTTTTCTCAAGACTTTCCTTATCCTCCACGTTAAGCAGTAGAAGAGACCTGTCAACCCGTTTGAACATATTGACAAGCGTCCTTCCGGGCCCGAACTCTATAACGGCCCGGACTTCGTTTTCCAAAATCGTTTTCATTATATCAGTCCATCGCACCGCGCCGGTAACCTGCCGTTTAAGGCCGTCCCGCGCTGCGGAGGCTGTTTTTACTATTTTCGCATCCACATTATTAACGAGAGGAACATCAGGTTCCCGAAAATTCATAGCGTCAAGATCCGCAGACAGTTTTAGCGCCGCCCCTTCCATATAAGAAGTATGAAAGGCGGCGGAAACATTTAAAGGGATGATTTTTCCGGCTCCTCTTTCTTTCAGGATGGGCGTTACCCGCTCAAGCGCCGCGGGCGCTCCGGCTATAACAGTCTGCCCCGCGCCGTTGTAGTTGGCCGGGCGAATGCTGTCGTCCCCCTCGCCGGCTTCCCGGCAAGCGTTTTCTATCACGGCCGCATCCATGCCCAAAACCGCGGCCATAACCCCGCCGGACGCCTGAGACATGTATTCTCCCCTCTTCCGAACGATACCTACGGCGTCATCGAATGATAAGGCTCCGGCGGCATAAAGCGCCGAAAACTCGCCCAAGGAATGCCCCGCCACGAAATCCGGCTTAATATTCGACCTTCGGCGAAAAGCTTCGAGCGCCATGGCGCTCACAGTCAAAAGAGCCGGCTGTGTGTTTTCGGTGCCGGCAAGCTCCTCCACGGGGCCGCCGTAACATAGCCGGGACAGACTGAAGCCTAGCGCTTTATCGGCGCGTTCCATCAACTCGGCGGATTCGGGGAAAGAGTCCGCGAGATTCGCGCCCATGCCGACTTTCTGCGCGCCTTGGCCGGGAAATACAAACGCTGTCTTAATTTTACTCATTCGGGAAACTTTATAGAGACGGGGTATAAGAGTCAACAACCGGTAACAAAAAGAAAAAATGGAGCGGGAGACGAGATTCGAACTCGCGACGTCAACCTTGGCAAGGTTGCACTCTACCACTGAGTTACTCCCGCTCGACGAACCGAGATTATACTTACTAAATAGATATCAAGTCAACGTGACCTTTTTCCAATATGAAATGAGTCTGAAGATGCCCGGTATAGCTTCGTTATCCGAAAATCAACAAGAAGAGCGAAGGGATTGTTCGCGGGGATATGCTCCCTTCTTCCCTTTAGGTCTGTTTGTTCACCCGACGTACATT
>JAJRYM010000014.1 GCA_024275775.1 Nitrospirota bacterium | reverse complement strand
TGTATTGCGAGGGATTTCTCGCGCGGTCGAGCCATTTTTCGTAGGGGTGTTCAGTCATGCCTATACCTTCTTACTCCAACGGAAAGAAGTATCCCTATAATCGCGCAGTTCGTTAAAAGCGCCGAACCGCCGTAGCTGAAAAAAGGCAGAGGTATTCCCACAATAGGCGTTATTCCAAGAGTCATGCTTATATTGTACAGTATGTGGAACGCCATCATTGCCGCTCCCCCCGCCGCCAGCAGGGAACCGCCTCGGTCCTTGGCTTGCAACATGATGTCCAGTACGCGCATAAGAAGAAACAGGTATAGAAGAACGAGTACAATCGCCCCGGCGAAGCCGAGCTCTTCGGAGAAAACCGAAAAGATGAAATCGGTATGTTTTTCCGGAAGAAAATTCAGCTTGCTTTGAGTGCCGGCGAACAGCCCTTTCCCGTACAGCCCCCCGCTTCCTATGGCTATCTTGGACTGTATTGTGTGGTAGCCGATGCCGAGAGGGTCGGAAGCAGGGTCGAACATGGCGATTATCCGGTCTTTCTGGTAATCTTTCAGGGAAAACCAGGAAATAGGTATCACCACAACAGAAGCTGTAGCTATTGTTGAGAGAGTTTTTTTTCTGATTCCGTTCGCATACGCCATTACGGTAAAAATGAACATCAGCACCACAGCCGTTCCCAAATCGGGCTGTCGGGCTATAAGAACGGCCGGAACCAGCGTGATGCTAGCCGGGATAGCCAGTTGCCTGAATCCCATTGCCCTGCCGGAGGCGTTATCGTCAAAGTATCTTGCCAGCGTGATGATGAGCACCACTTTCATTATTTCCGAAGGCTGTACGTTCATGCCGCCCACGCTTATCCAGCGCGCCGAGCCGGCCACAAATTTGCCGCTTATCGCAACCTTGATCAGCAGTACGATGAGAATGAAATAAAAAAGATACGCGAATCTTTCAAGCCATCTGTAGTCTGTCGCGGAAAGAACCAGAAGCCCTATCAGCCCGTAAACAGCCCATTCAATCTGGCGCAGATGGAATGTGCGCACGAATTCGGATTCGCTGGAAAACGTAGCGCTGTATATGAAAACGATTCCCGCGCATGTTATGCAAATCGCAAGCGCCAGCAGAGGCCAGTCGTAAAGTTTGTACCATCTCGAACCGAGATGGTGGTCGGGCCGGCTGTTTATCATCTGGGAATGTTTTTTGCCGCCAGCCGGCTTGCGTTCCGGTTTTTAAGGTAGGCTTCCATCACCTGCCTGGCCACCGGCGCGGCGACTGTTCCGCCGTGCCCCGCGTGCTCCAGAATAACGGCCACCGCTATTTCGGGATGCTCGAACGGGGCATACCCCACGAACCAGGCATGATCCCGCAACGCTTCGGGAATTTCTTCCGGTTTTCTCGTCTCGTCTTTTTGAGCGCTGGCCACCTGAACCGTGCCGGTTTTGCCGGCAACCTTTATACCGGGGATAATCGCCCTGTGTCCCGTGCCGTGCGGCGCGTTTACGGCATTCAACAGCCCTCGGCGAATAACTTCAAGCGTGGTTGGGCCTAGCCCGAAAAACTGAGCGCCGGAAGATTCGGGATTGGTATTTCCATATTCATTAAGCTTAAGCAGTTTAGGCTGTACCATATAACCTCCATTGGCTATGCCGGCTATAACGAGGGCCATCTGCACAGGGGTAACCAGATCGAACCCCTGACCGATTGCCACCGGTAATGTTTCTCCTTTCATCCACGGTTCCCCGTAGGTTTTTTCTTTCCAGGCGCGCGTGGGGATAAGCCCGCTTTTTTCATGCTCCAGAGAGATGCCGGTTATTTTGCCGAGCCCGAACCTGCCGGCCCATTTGGCTATCTTATCAACCCCCAAAAGAAGCCCCAGATTATAAAAATAAACATCGCAGGACTGCTCCAGCGCTCTTTCCATTGAAATGCGTCCGTGCCCGGCTTTTTTCCAGCACCTGAAAGTTCTGTTGCCCAGTCGATAAACTCCGGGACAGTTGAACGTGGTCTCTTTGGTTACCAGGCCTTCTTCCAGGGCCGCGGCCGCCACTACGATTTTAAAAGTCGAGCCCGGCGAATAAAGGCCGTTTATGGCGCGGTTGTTCAGCGGATGATGAGGATTGTTAAGCAGTTTCCGCCAGTAGGAAGATTTTATTCCCACCGCGAACTCGTTCGGGTCGAAATCCGGCGAGCTTGCCATCGCCAGTATTTCCCCAGTGGAAGGTTTCAGGGCGACAACCGCTACGCTGTACCCCGCTACGGCATTTTCCGCGGCCATCTGCGTTGCGAAATCTATCGAAAGATTCAGGCTCATTCCTTTTTTAGCTGTTATTTTTTTTATGGCGTTAAGTTCCCGCCCGGCGGCGTCCACCTCTATTATTCTTTCACCCCGTTTTCCGCGCAGAAGCGGTTCGCACGTTTTTTCGATGCCGTATTTACCTACTCTGTCGCCGCTTCGGTAACCCGCATACATGCTCTTCCTGAGTTCCCCTGCGGAAATTTCGCCCGGATATCCCAGAAGATGGCTCGCGAACGATTCGTAGGGGTAAACCCTTATCGGCTGTATCGATAGAGAAACGCCCGGCAGTTCGTATCGATGTTCCTCGATTCTGGCGGCGCCATCCCTCGATATATCCCGCGCCAAAGTGAACGGAACAAACGAAGGGGCTAAAAGGAATGCTTTTTCCACCGCCTTCCTGTTGAAAGAAACCAGCCTTTCCAAGCGGGAAAGCACCGCCGTGGGGTCATCCATATCTTCGCGCGTAAGCAGTACCTCGAACGCAGGCCGGGAGCTGGCCAGCTCCTTTCCGTTGCGGTCAAAAATATCGCCGCGGAAATCGGGGAAAGATACCTGCCGGAGCCTGTTGTTTTCCGAACGGGTTTTCATCTTTTCGCCCTGCACTATCTGAAGATACCAGAGCCTGACTACGATAACGGACATGGCAATCATAATGCCCGCCGTTATCCAGAAAACGCGCGAACGGAGCCCCTTTCTGAAAGCGGCCTCATCCCTGTTGGGCAACTCCATTCAAATACCGAATATCAGAAAGGTTGCATGGTTTTCAGCGGTTCATAGCCGACCAGCTTTTCATAAACCTCTTTTTTATAGGTCTCCAGCTGTTCGGCCGATTCCGCTTCGAATCTCATCACCAGCACCGGCTGGGTGTTGGAAGCCCGTATCAGCCCCCAACCGTTGCTGAATTCAATCCGCACGCCGTCGATATCTATAACTTCGTATAACTTCCGAAAATAGGCAACAACCTCCTTGACGATTTCAAATTTCAAGTCGTCGGGGCAGTCCACCCGTATTTCCGGAGTGCTGTATGTTTTGGGAACATCATCAAGGAACGAGGATACCGGCTTATCCGTGCCGTCCATGATTGTCAGGAATCGCGCGGTCGCGTAGAGGGCGTCGTCGTAACCGTAGTAACCGTCAACGAAGAAAATATGCGCGCTCATCTCGCCCGCGAGCGCCGCGTTTTCATCCACGAGCCTTTTCTTGATTATCGAATGGCCGGTAGCGGACATTATCGGCACGCCCCCGTGCTTTTTTATATCTTCCGGCAGGTTGCGCGTGCATTTGACATCGAAGATAACCTTCGCGCCTTTCCGGCGGGAGAGAATCTCCCTTGCGAAAATCATCAGTGCCTGATCGCCGTGCAACTGGTTTCCCTTATCATCGATAATGCCTATGCGGTCGGCGTCTCCGTCGTAGCCGAACCCTACCTCCGCCCCGTTTTCCAGCACCGCTTTTTTGAGGAATTCATTGTTTGCCTCCACCGTCGGGTCGGGGTGATGGTTCGGGAATGTGCCATCCGGTTCGCTGAAAAGCTCGATTACTTCACAGCCGAGATCGCGGAAAAGTTTCGGCGCGACAAGACCTCCGCAACCGTTGCCGGAATCGATGACGATCTTTATGGGGCGGGAAAGTTTTATCTTCTCTCTCACCATCGCCATGTATGGTTCAATGACGTCCGCTTCGTTCAGATTACCCTCGCCTTCGGTAAAATCCCCTTTTTCGATTTCGTCGGCCAGCTCCTGAATCTCCCGGCCGTGAACGCTCTTCTTGTCAATCAGCAGTTTAAAACCGTTGAACTCCGGCGGGTTGTGACTGCCGGTAATCATTATCGCGCCGTGCATATCGAGATGAAACT
>JAJRYM010000234.1 GCA_024275775.1 Nitrospirota bacterium | reverse complement strand
TAGCGGACTTTGAGGACAGCGGCGCCGTTTATTCTGCTCGCTTTCAGATCGCAGAGCGCCTCGTTGGCCTGCTCGAACGGATAGACGGTAACGTCGGTCTTTACCGGCACTTTCGCGGCGGCTTCCAGCAGTTCACGCGCGTCCTCGCGGGTTGATGCCGTTACGGAGCGGAGCTGTTTTTCGTGGAAAATATGTTTTTGGTAATCCAGTTTCGGCATTTCGCCAACGTATATTCCGGCCAGCGCGAGAGTGGCGCCTTTGTCCAGCCTCTCCATAGCCTTCGGGATGAGAGAGCCGGCAGGCGCGAACGAGATGGCGGCCGATAACGGTTCGGGAGGCGTATCGTCCGCCGAGCCGACCCATACCGCGCCGAGTTTTTTAGCATGTTCCCGATGTTCCGCCGACCGGGTGAAAACGAAAACGCGCGCCCCTTCATGAACAGCTATCTGGATGGCGATATGCGCCGACGCGCCGAACCCGAATAGCCCCAGCGTGCCGCCCGGTTTGGCGAAAATAGCGCTCAAGCGGAGGCCGCGGTAGCCGATGATTCCGGCGCACATGAGAGGCGCGGCGTGAACGTCGTCGAACTCTTTCGGTATCGGGTAAGCGAACTCCGCCGGCGCAGTCATATATTCGGCGTAGCCGCCGTTTTCATGGAAGCCGGTAAACCTCGCGCCGGTGCAGAGGTTTTCAAGGCCGGCTTTGCAGTACCGGCATTCGCCGCACGCCCAGTTAAGCCACGGCACGCCGACCCGTTCGCCGACTGCCGCGTTTTTTACGTTGGAGCCGTTGCCGACGATTTTCCCGACCACCTGATGGCCGGGGATAACCGGCAGTTGCGGGAGGTCGAGCTCCCCTTCCACCACATGGATATCGGTATGGCAGAGACCGCAGGCGCTCACTTCGATAAGCAGGTCGTCCGGGCCGGGGTCCGGCACGTTAACCGTAGCCGGCGTGAGCGGATGCTCTTCGACCGGGGCGGTTTTTTCGAGAACCCACGCTTTCATTTTCATAATGGTAATTTTAGCAGGCTATGGAAGCATAGATAAAACTATTTTGCCGATTTTCATCGCCGTTTCCCCGGCTTGAAAAATCTTTCCTTCCAGCTCCGAGCAGACAGTTATAAGCGAGAGGCTGTTCGTGAAAAAAATTTCGTCGGCCGAGAGAATTTCTTCTTTGGTGAACCGACCTTCCTCAAGCGGAATGCTCAAGCCGGCGGCGGCTTCGATTACCTTTGCCCGCGTGATTCCCGGCAGTATCCCGCAGTCGGTTGAAGGAGTTTTAACATCGCCATTTTTCACGAAGAAGATGTTCGATACGATACTTTCCGCAAGCTCCCCTCGCGTGTTGAAGAAAATCAGTTCGTCCAGTTCTTTTGCCCGCGCTTCCCGGAAAGCGACGACCGATGAAAACCGTGAAGTAGTTTTATGGCGAACCGCCGGGTCTGTTTCATTTATCGCCCACGATGCGAACCCGGCCCTGCACGGCCGGTCGGCCTGCGCGGATTTCCCGCCGGTTATGACGAGGTTAGGTTTTTGGGGGATATCGCCGAACCTTCCGCTCTCCGACGTGCCGCGGGAAAGGGTAACGCGAAGGAACCCGTCCCGTATTTTGCTTTTCTCGATTAGCCGGGCGCAGTCTTGCTCAATTCCGTTCTTATCCGGCTCGGCGATGCAGGCGAATCGGGCGGAAGCCGACAGTCTGCAAAAATGTTCGGAAAGCCAGACCGGTGAATCGTTTATAACCTTTATCGTTTCAAACAGCCCGTCACCGAGGGCGAAACTTCGGTCGACGGCAGGCACGGCTGGCGTTCGCAGAGGCAGAAGTTCGCCGTTTACTACGCAGTAGCCGTCAGGCATTACCCGTTACCTTCTCTGCCGGAAGGAGTTTAAGCATTTCCGCTTTGTGCTCCGTTTCGCGGAGTTCTTCTTCCGGGTCGGAATCGGCGGTTATTCCCCCGCCCGTTCTGTAAACCGCTTTGCCGTTTTTTATCGTGAGGCTTCGTATGAGCAGGGACGCGGTAACGGTTCCGTTCAGCCCGCAGGCAATTATCGAGCCGCAGTAAAAACCGCGCGGCGATGTTTCCAGCTCGGAAATAATCTCCATTGCCCGTATCTTCGGCGCGCCGGTTATCGACCCGCCGGGGTACACGGCCGAAAGGATATCCGAAAGGCGTACGTTTTCCTTAAGCAGTCCGGTTACCGTAGATACGAGGTGATGCACTGTCGGCAGTTTCTCAGGAGCGCAGAGGCGGGGCACTTTTACGGAATTGGGCAGACATACGCGCGAGAGGTCGTTCCGCATGAGGTCCACTATCATCACGTTTTCGGCTTTATCCTTGCCCGATGAGGCGAGCGCCCGCGCCAGCTTTTCATCTTCGGCCGGGTCGGCTCCTCTGGGCGCGGTTCCTTTTATCGGCATGGTTTTTATGCTGTGGCCGTCTGTTTTGAAGAAAAGTTCAGGCGACATCGAGAGCAGTCGGAAATCGCCGCCGTTGATGAAAGCGCCGTAGGAAGCCGGGTTCGTTTGCCGCAGACTGCCGAAGAACGCTTCGGCGGAACCTTCGAATTCCGCTGTGAGCCTGCGGGAGAGGTTTACCTGATAAACATCGCCGTTTGCGATGTATTTCTTTATTGCCCGTATTTTTGACAGGTAGCTGTTTGCAGATTCATCGCAAATGAATTCCGAAACGGCGTAACCTGTTTCCGCTTTCGCGCCGGTCGGCGGGGCAGGGAGGGGAGTGCGGCCGATAAGCCTGCTTTCCTTCTTAAGCCTGTCGAACACCTGAACGTTCGAATAGAAGCCGCACCACAGGTCGTCTGCTTCCGGTTCGCCGTGCGCTGTCGGGATATTTTCATAAAACCTGTTCATCTCGTAGGGAAGCAAAAACAGTAGCCCGCCGTCGAAATATTCCCCGTTCTCATCGCCGCGCGGGGGGAGAAGCTGTTCCAGCAGGTGGATAATTTCCGGCGGGTCGGCTGGAAAGGAAAATTCCCCGCCGTTCCATTTGAGGACGGCTCGGTTATGTGCCACGCGCAGGGTGAAAAGCGGGTGCATGGCCAGTATGGAATACCTTCCCGCTCCGTTCGCGTCGCCGGTTCCGTCCAGCAATATCTCGCCTTCCAGTCCGCGCGAGTTTTCCATGAAAACTTCATACGGGTCGGCGTAGCCCGCTTTTGTTATAACCGGCGCGGTTAGCGTGTCGAGCGAAGGAAGCGGCGGACAGCCGGCTTTTTGAAAAATTCGGTTCAACGAAAACTCCTGCTATTATTGCGCTGTGATATTAGCATATTGAAAGGAAAACCGGATGAGTAGAACGGCGTACATTGACCACGGCCATTATGTAACAGTTTTGGAGCTTAACATTGGCCTTTTATAATAAAATCGTCACATGGCCGAATCCTGACGGGATGCGCAATCCTGTTCATGTCATTGCGAATCCCGCCACGGGCGGGATGTGGCAATCTCGCCCTTTTCCTGTCATGGCGAGCGAAGCGTGGCCATCTCTCTTTACGCGAGATCACCACGGCCTCCTTCGGAGTCCTCGTGATGTCACATTTGTTATTGAAGAACCCCTCCCGACCTTCGCTTTTAGCTTCGCCTTCGGCTCGCAGAAACTCCCTGAATTATCGAGAAGTAAGGAAGGGCTTTTTAGCTACGGCGTGACAAGTCGTCTCCGCGCTGAAAGCGCGAATCCACTTCCCCTTAGGCTTGCGCAAGGGGAAGATTGTAAGATCTCCAGCATAAGCGCATTGCCATGCGAATCTAAAATCATGCTGAATAGCGGAATGGGATGGAAAGCGCCCGCAGAATATCTAAACAAAAAACTAAAGCGAATGACAATGCAAACTATTTGACAGTTCGATGGGTAATACAATGAGTAGAACGGCGTGGGGAATAACCGGAGCGGGGCATCTGCTTAAAGAGTCGGCGGAGCTGATTTCGGCTGTGGGAGATCTGGACGTTTTCATCTCCGAGGCTGGCAGGGAAGTGCTTTCCCTCTACAAGGTTTCACTGCCGGTGGAGCCGGTTTCGGACAGGTCGGCTTCCGCCATGGCGTGCAGGGATTTTTATTCGGGCAAGTACCGAAGGCTTGTAATCGCGCCGGCCAGCGCCAATTCTGTGGCCAAGTTTGTCTATGGCATTTCGGACAGTCTCATTACCACGCTTTTCGCGCAGGCCGGAAAGGCTGAAGTGCCGATTTATGTTTTGCCGACAGACAGCGGCGAGACCGTGGAAACATGGGGCGTAACGAAACCGCTGAAGGTAAAGCCCCGGCCGATCGATCTTGAGAATATAGAAAAACTGCGGAAATTTCCGCTTGTTACCGTCGTCGCTTCCATCGAGGAACTGCGGAAAGCGTTATTAGCTATCTGATTCACCCGCGCGAAAGCGGTTGAAGGTTTCCATGCACCACCTTCACCATATCTAATGAATGGCCGCTTCCCGCCCCGCCCAGCAGGGCGGGACAGCCTTTTCTACCCGTTTGTTAGGCGGCATTGCCGATTAGTTCAACTTGCAACCGCTACCGGAATATGTGCCTGTTGCCTGACTTGGAGTATCCGTCCATGACCCACTAATCGTGCCTGCGGTCTTATCCAGCGTACCTGTAATATTAGTGCCGTCGGATGTTGTTGCAGATACCAAATTGCCGGTTACCGTGCCACTTAAAGTTGACTGCACATCATCTGTCACGCTATAGGATACGCCGGTGATTTTGTCTGCCCCATCTATATCAAAAGCGAAAAGCCCGAAATCACCTCCAATATAACTACCCGTGAAACGATAAGTTGCGTTGGCTACACCACCGATCCGGCTTCCAGAAAACGTACCATCTCCCCCCGCAATGTTCCAAGTGCCGCCCACCTGATTTGGCGTTGTAAACCCGCCACTATACGTTGCGCCGGCTGATACATTGCCGCTAACGAAAGCGGCGCTTTGATCAAAGCTGATTGCTGTGGTGCCAGTCAGCGTCATGATTGCCTGGTCGGTGTTGCTAAACGCAAAGCCGTTTACATTGCCCGTTTTTGCGTCAATAAGAACGCCAAACGGTCCGTTGTCAGTACCTGTATATGTTCCACGAAAAGCCCCGGCGCGGGTGCATAGCAACGTGGATTCCATATGGGATTTGGCCGATGAAGCGCTTGGTAACGTATGCGTTTCTCCAGCAATTGCGGTGGCATCGGCTACAATAGACGCCAACTCGGTACCTAAATCGGCCGCCTTGAAATTAACCTGCGTCCAAGTCTTGGCAATAGTTTGCACTGCCGACGAGATGCTGATTCCGTTGGTCGGATCGCCATCGTCATCCAGCATCGTCAAAAACCGAACGATGTTCTGAACGTGTGATGAACCACTATTGCCGCCGGAGACGAGATCTACGGGAGTAACAACAGACTGGCCCGTAGCGGTGCCGACCGTAACTCCACCAATAGAAAATGTGACCGATTGACCAACTTCATATGTAAAACTGCCGTCCGAACCGGTAATGCCCGATTGGGCTCCCGATACATAACTTAATCCAGATACATTACTATCTTTAAAGACCCCACTCGCTGTGGTAGTTGATGTTGTGGATGAGCCGCTACTTCCGCCTCCGCAGGCGGACAGAAGAAACATAAATGCGGCTGTCAAGGAAAAAGCCAATGATTTTCTAAGCCGTGAACTCACTTTGTCACCCTCCATGCAAGAGTATTTATTGATATTAGGATGCTATGCGAAATTGAAAAGTTGAAACCGCGAATACAATCAGAGACATCACCGCCTTTCAAGCCTTTTTCATACATACGCAGTATGCAAACCATCCACCCGGTTTTGTGAAAGCTTTTCCTCTTCTCCTATTGGGAAATAATTATACTCGATTTTGTCTCAGGATGTTATGAGGGAAATTGTATCAAACGGTCTCTTTTTATAGTATGAGAAGGTAACCGGGACTATTTTTTACCCGTGTGGAAAAAACTGTTTGCTTTTTGCGTCCGATTTGCGATAGAAATACAGTCCGGCGTGTTAG
>JAJRYM010000233.1 GCA_024275775.1 Nitrospirota bacterium | reverse complement strand
GTGAAATGAAGCACCAGCAGGCTTGGCCCCCTGTTGTTGGTCGCCAGCTTCTTTATATCCGCGAGAAGCGGTTCCTCAAGCCCGACCACGCTAAGTTTTATATGTATCTCGTTGGTGCATTTAGCCTTCGCTTCCGCCAGCGACATGATTTCATCGGCAATTATTTTTTTATCGCTGTTGCCATCGTCAACTTTTCCTCTGATGAAGAAAGGCCCCCGTCCTTCAAGAATGCCGATGCTCTTTTCCAGCAGTTCCGGCCAGACGATAACGTTTACGAAGCCGGACAGGTCTTCAACTAAAACGTAACCCATCAGCTTCTGTTTTTTGGTTTTCTGTTTTCTGAGACTGCTCACGATGCCGCAAAGTTTTACCTCCTGCTTGCCGGAGACATCCTGAATATCAGAGGCCGTATGCGTTGCCAAACGCTTTATCTCGTGCTGGTACGGTTCGAGCGGATGGCCGGTAATGTAGAAACCTACCGTCTCCTTTTCGTATTGCAGTCTGTCGTGTTCCGTCCATTCGGGAGAGGAGATTACAAGCCGTTTCATAAGGTCGTCATCCGATTCGATATCTCCGAACATATTTGCCTGCCCCACGGAGGCCTCGTCGCGTTTGCTGGCAGCCTCTTCCATCAGATTGTCGAGAGAGTCGAAGAGCGCCGCCCTGTTGGGATAGAGAGAATCGAAAGCACCGCACTTAATAAGCGCTTCCAGAGCCCGCCTGTTCACCGTTCTCGTATCGACCCGCTTCATGAAATCGGCAGGCGATTTGAACGCGCCGCCGGCTTCGCGCGCCCGGACAACCTCTTTCACTGCGTTGAGCCCCACGTTTTTCACAGCCGCCAGCCCGAAGACAATCGCATCGCCGTCAACCGTGAAATCGGCGGCGCAGAGGTTGATGTCCGGCGGTTTTGGCTCGATATTCATTTCACGGCATTCGTTAAGGTAAAAGACAACCTTGTCGGTATTACCCATTTCGGATGTGAGGATGGACGCCATGAACTCGTGCGGGTAATGCGCTTTAAGGTACGCCGTTCGATAGGAAATAAGCGCGTAGGCGGCCGAATGGGATTTGTTGAAGCCGTATTTTCCGAACTCCAGCATAAGCGAAAAAACCTTTTCGGCTTTTCTTTCGTCTATGCCCTTCTTTTTAGCGCCTTCGATGAAAAGCTCCCTGTTGGATTCCATCGCCTCAAGTTTCTTTTTTCCCATCGCCTTTCTAAGGCCGTCGGCTTCGCCCATGGAAAAACCGCCAAGCAGGTTAGCCAGTTTCATTACCTGTTCCTGATAAACGATAACCCCGTAGGTTTCCTGCAAAATATCGTTCATTTCTGGGAGGATGTTTTCAATCTCTTCCGTACCGTGCTTTCTTTTGATGAAAGAGTCGATTGTTCCGCTTCCCAGAGGGCCGGGACGATAAAGAGCGACCAGTGCGATGATATCTGTAAACAGTTCCGGCTTCATTTTGCGAAGAATATCCCGCATACCGGAGGATTCAAGCTGAAATACGCCGAGAGTCTGAGCCTGCGAGAAAAGCTTGAACGTTTTCTGGTCGTCCAGCGGTATGTTTTTTATGGTGAATTTCGCATCCTTCGTGGATCGTATTTTCTTTTCCGCCCAATCTATGACAGTGAGCGTGCGAAGTCCCAGAAAATCCATTTTCAGAAGCCCCAGCGATTCGCAGTCGGTCATGGAATACTGGGTTACGACTTCGCCCTTGTTTGTTTTGTAAAGCGGCAGATAGTCTGTAAGCGCGGTTGGCGCTATAACAACACCAGCCGCGTGGGTGGAGGCGTGGCGGGCGATACCTTCCAGCGTCATAGCGGTTTCCAGAAGCTCTTTTACGCGGGCGTCTTTCTTTTGAAGTTCGGCCAGCCTTTTTTCCTCTTTCAGAGCCTCGCCGATAGTAATGTTGAGCCTGTCGGGTATCAGTTTCGCTATTTTGTCCACTTCCCCGTAAGGCACATCCATCACCCGCCCTACATCTCTTATAACTGCGCGCGCCTTCATGGTTCCGAAAGTAATTATCTGCGCCACGTTTTTTTCACCGTATTTTTCGGCGACATACTTTATAACCTCGTCCCGCCTTTCCATACAGAAATCGATATCTATATCCGGCATGGATATTCGTTCAGGATTCAGGAATCGCTCGAATAGAAGCCCGTATTTAATTGGATCTACATCTGTTATGCCAAGGCAGTAAGCCACAAGACTTCCAGCCGCCGAACCGCGCCCCGGGCCGACGGGGATATTATTCTTTACAGCGAAATTTATGAAATCCCAAACGATAAGAAAATATCCGGCGAATTTCATTTTCTTGATTACAGTCAGTTCGTGCCGGGCTCTTTCCCGGTAGCCCTTTGTTTCTTCTTCCGAAAGTTTTCCTTCTATCTTTTCTCTTTCAGCCAGGCGGAGCGTCAGGTTATGTTCCACCATATCCTCAAGATACCGTTGCGGCGTAGTATCGGCCGGTACGCGGTACTCCGGCAGGTGGTATTCGCCCAGTTTCAGGTCGAGGTTGCATCGTTCGGCCACTTCCCTTGTATTGGTTACCGCTTCGGGTATCCAGTCGAACAGCCTGCGCATTTCATCGCCCGATTTGAAATAGAATTCATTGCTTTCGTAATTCAGTCGCTTTTTATCGGAAAGAAGTTTGCCAGTGCCGATGCAGATAAGGGCGTCATGGGCGTGGGCGTGCTCTTTTAGAAGATAATGGACATCATTAGTGGCTACCGGCTTTATACCGAGCTTCTCGGCCAGCCGGGCGAGCAGGGGATTGACTGTTTTCTGCCGGTCAAGGCCGTGGTCCATCAGTTCGATATAAAACCGGTCTCCAAAAACATCGCGGTAAAAACAAGCGGCTTCTTCGGCCTCTTTATCCTTCTCGGCCAGAAGTTTGCCGGCCACTTCCCCTTTAATGCAGGCCGAAAGAGCTATGAGGCCCTCGTTGTTTTCGGCCAGCAGTTCGCGGTCGATTCTCGGCTTGTAATAGAAGCCTTCGGTATAGGCGAGGGAAACAAGGCGGCAGAGGTTTCTATATCCTTTAAGGTTCTTTACCAGCAGTACAAGGTGATGGGCTCTTTCTTCGTCCGTGCGCCGGTCTCGGCCTCTGTCGTGCCGGCTTCCGGGAGCCAGATACATCTCACAGCCGATTATTGGTTTTACCTTGCTCTTGAATCCTTTGTGGTAAAAATCAACCGCGCCGAAAAGATTGCCGTGGTCCGTAACGGCCACTGCGGGCATATTGAACTCTTCGGCTTTTTTGAGAAGGTCGGCAGATTTTATCGCCCCGTCCAGCAGGGAGTATTCGGAATGAAGGTGAAGATGGACGAAGTCCTCTTTCGGCATCCCTATTCTCCGTCTAGCAGGATTGCATGCTCTTCCGGTTCGTCCGGTGCTATTCCATCCGGTTCGTCCTGATGCTCGTCAACAGTCGGCGTTTCCGGAACGACAGGTGTAGGTTT
>JAJRYM010000232.1 GCA_024275775.1 Nitrospirota bacterium | reverse complement strand
CTCAAAGCGGTGCTCGCCACGCTGGGCGCGGACGGGATGGCATGGTTTCCGGCGAGTGGAGCGGGAACCTTCTTCCCCACAATCGCGCAGGAGGTTTTCGACGTTACCGGCGCGGGCGATACCGTTGTGGCCGTATTCGCGTTCGGCCTGCTGGGCGGGCTTGAGCCGGAAGAAGCCGTCCGGCTTTCCAATCACGCGGGCGGGCTTCAGGTGGCGCACCTCGGCGCGGTAGGCATCGGCCTTAAAGAAATAATGGCCAGCCTAGCGGGCGATGATTACGGAGAATCGAAAATCGTCGATGTGCGGAAAGCCGCCCAAACGGCGCAAAGGCTGAAGCATCAGAAAAAGAAAGTCGTCTTCACCAACGGCTGTTTCGACCTGATTCATTACGGGCATATACAGTACCTTCAGAAAGCCAGAAAACTCGGCGACTGGCTGGTGCTGGGGCTGAACTCGGACGCTTCCGTGAAAAAACTGAAAGGGGCCGGGCGGCCGGTGCTGAACGAAAACGACAGGGCGCATATAATGGCCGCGCTGGACTGCGTAGACCAGGTTGTGCTGTTCGGCGAACCGACGCCGCTGAAACTTATCAAAAACATCAAACCGGATGTTCTGGTGAAAGGCGGCGACTACACCGTCAGCCGTATCGTCGGCCACAAGGAGGTGGAGAAATGGGGCGGCAGAGCCGTTACCATCCCGTATCAGGAAGGGAAATCGACCTCCGGCGTCATCAAACAGATTGTGGAAAGCGGACGGCGGTAAACCGTATTACCACCCGGCGCCGTTGACCGCCGAAGAGCGCTATGTTATTTTTCAGGCCGTTTTTGCTGGGGTAGCTCAGTGGTAGAGCAACTGATTCGTAATCAGTAGGTCGGGGGTTCAACTCCCCTCCCCAGCTCCATTCCTTAATAGGGTTGCGTGAGTTTTGGGATTTTGAAAATTCGGTGATTTCCGACTACATTCCGACTACATTTTTTCGGGGCGAGGCAAAAAAATATGAAAAACTAGCCATAGATGCGCTAGACTCATCAGAGGAGGAATAATCATGGGCAAGGAAACACGGCCAAAAAAAATCACGTTCCATTATCAGAAAACCGGTTCATTTAGAACGCATCATGTAGATGGTGCCACAGGGGCTTTGACACCAAACGGGAAGATATACATGGAACTGTTCACCGAAAGCCTCGTTACCCAGGAAGAGGAAACATATAAACTTACGGCAAAGGGGAAGCTTGGCGAGATCGAAAGTAGTAAAGGGCCGAGAGGTGTCATGCGCCAGATCGAGGCCGGTATTATTATGGATATCGGTGTGGCAGAGGCCCTACGCGATTTTATAGATATAAATATCACTGAATTTTTGGGGAAACAGGCAAAGAAGTCATGACTCACAAGGGAAACGTTGCCATGGATATGAACCAATGGCACATGGAAAAAATGTCTGATGAAAATTATAACAAGGCGGCGCACGACGATAAGGTGATTCAAGCACCTCTTACGTCAATTTACGCAAAGGCAAAATGGCCTCACCGCTTGGTAACGATAAAATTGGCTCTGGAGCCTACTCCTTCTGTTTATGTGTTTGATATACGGCATCACAACATGGAAGCAGTACGAAGCACGGCTGAAAATTTAAAGACTCAAATGATAATAAGCCTGCCAGATGACGGCTATAAGCTCACAAAACCCCTACCTGTGACCATCGAATTTTATGACAATGAGGTACTTGCTTCATTGCAGGAGTATGAACTGTGTAGCGAGGCGAAAACAAGTTTTGAAGCGGTTCACGATTTGAAGCTTCAAATCCTTGATCTCTATGACGAACTTTCAGAAACGCCGGATGAAGAACTCGGTGATGAAATGCTTGCATGGAAAAAAGCTTGTTGAATATTATCTCCAAAAATGCCGGCTGAACCTACATATACTGAAAAGTGTATTCGGAACAAGATTCTGAACAAGGTCAACCCTGTCATCAAACATGGACGGGCGAGTCACAATATGGGCATAATTATGCTTAATGGCAAGAAAGTTGCCAAAGTAAAAATACCTAACAGCCACCAAAAAGAGTGGAAGTCCAAACAATTAAAAAAAATGGCAGAAAATATGAAGATTCCACTTTCATTTTTGTGTGGGCTGATAGATTGCAATAAAACAGGATCGGATTATTATACGAAACTAGAACAAAATATCGAGGATGCTTAATTTCCTGTCATAAGAATTCTGACTGCTAGTCTCCTGGCCTTTTTGCTTGACCGCAAAAATCGAAAGAACACCACTATCACGATAAAGAATCTCCGCAAAATTCCGCGGCACTGCTTCTCTAGGAGGCCATATCCTATGAAAGCACCGACTACACCCGCCGGATGAAAACTCCATCACAGCCCGCCAACACAGCCCCAAAAAAATACAACCCGTAATTCGTAATCAGTAGGTCGGGGGTTCAACTCCCCTCCCCAGCTCCACTTTTTCAATAAGTTATATTGCAAGCTAGCCTTAAATTATCTTTTGGCTAGCGCTATGGCTAGTGTTTTATAGCTTAAAGTGTGAATTGTCACCGAATCAGGGCAAGGCAAAAACCCGCTTTTCGGGGAATGGAATGTTTGAAATATTTTGACCAGTGGAGGTGACGCAATATTGAAATAACTCCTACTCACATTCACCTCTCCGAATTTTGATTTTTTTGCCTTTGAAGATGAGGTAAAGTGAATCAACCCTATATGTATTTTAACTTGTCATTCCTCGCGGCTTGCCACGGGGAGCATTCATTCCAACGGAGAATCGCCTTCTACAAGTTTAAATTCTTCTTTTAGTCGCTTCCAAGTTCCCACAAAACCCATAAGTATTTGGGAAACCATCATTATCAGAATAGGGCTAATGAGTCCGGTTTTCTTTCCATTCAGCTCTACCTTAAAATTTTTTATATTCTCTCCTAGCCAACGATGAAGCAAGCGACCGGGGATGGCGCTCAGGGGATCGCCACCGCTTTCTATACTCTGAACTTCCTTTTGAAATTTTTTCCCATACTTTTTTACTTCATCAACCGAATACTCTCCCAAATCTTCATTGGCAATGAGCCTCAAAACCCAATTTTCAATTCTTTCTGCCTGCTCGAATGGAAATAAGTTTTTAACGGCTTGTAAATCCTGCGCAATTGCCGCAAGGACCAAATCAAATGTAGCCATCGATTCATCTTCTACAACAAAATTTTCCTTGAAAGTATCTTTGAGGCTTTTGTAGATTGTAGGCCATTCCTTTTCTACCTCTTTCGTTATATAAAGAACAAATAGAGTGGCCGCATCTAGTTCTGTTAATTTTTTCTTAAAAAAGATTTTTCTTAAAAAAGACATGGTAAACCTTTTCTTTTGGTCAATTGGTTATTTCTTTTTTGTGAGCACCTTGCAAGGGCGATTCATTGTGTCGTTTAATTATTACTCAGCAACTCCCTCTGCTCTTTTTTTACTTGTTGCTAAAAATTCTGTGGCCATTGGTATGAATGTACTTGGTTCCGGGAAATCACCTCCGGGAATTAGAATTCCAATGTCTTTTAACTTTTTTATGTGCACTATTATTTTTTCAACAAGCGGGTCATCTTTTCCTTTTTCTCCAAAAATTACTGTTGCTTTTACCCTGATGGCTTCAGTTATAATTTTTCTTATTTCTTCGTTTTTTGTAAGTGCTTTTATCGCATCAATTACTTTACTTTTATTGGCTGGTTTTTCTAAAAACTCCTTGCCTCTTTCATTAGATGGGTCGTCCAAAAATAACTCGTTAGTCACAGCAGCTGCAAGCATACCCGCGTATTCTTTTCCGTACTCCATCTTGTATGTGGTGTGGATATGTAGGTAAAGACCGATTTTCACAAAATCTACTGCATTTGCCATTCTTTTGTTCAAGTCCTGTTCGTTGCCAAAAAAACCGCGTAGCTTTGAGAAAATCCCCATATATTTCTCCTGATTTTGCAATCCTAAATTATCGCCTTCATTACCCAGAATCGCCCTTGGTTTTCTAGGCACTTTTTAATTGTATAATATAACTCTTTTCGTAGTCTTAAACTGAGAGACAATCCATTCACTTCCAGTCATCCATTTCTAAGGAAAATGCCCCAACGACATCCCAGTTACCCTGAGCTTTCTCCCATTCTTCCTTAAATTTTCCGCGTATCTGCTCAGCCTCTTTCGACCTGTCTATAAAGGAGACAATCCTTCCTGTATCAAAAGTAAAATCGATGACTGTTTTATATGCGCTGGGCTTTTGATACCCCATATGCACATAAAACTCGTCAATAAAGTCCCTTGCCAGGCGAATTCTTCCGCAACACGGAACAAATAGATTCAGATTCGCGTATGTTACAGCATAGCCATATTCGGAGGATTCGCCCATTATACCGTTGATCGGCTTGTAATTATCGCCAACCTCCCGCACAGTCATTTGCACTAAAAAAAGACCGTCTTCCTCGATTCTATAAGCGGAATAAAAGCCTCTATCGCAGGCAGTGTGAATCATCGTCGGCTCCATCCCGAAATCCTGCGGCATAGCAAGATTGTCTTCACAAGCGATTAGGCTATACGCTTTTTTTTCGTATTCAAAAGTATCTTGAATCTGGGCTGTCATATAAAAGCTCCCTTAAAAAGATAACAAAAATCTACCCTGCTCCATATCGTGTTCACCATTACTTTCAATAATTCGAAATCGTCCACTCGGCTATCTTCCCGTGTTCCCGGTGGCGCATTCAACGCATCGGGTGCTTTCGGGCAGTAACCTCATCCTTCCCATCGGGATAGGCTCTTCGCATATAGAGCAGTCGCCGAAATCGGGACTTTCCACCCGGCCGAGCGCGTTACTCAGTTTTGAAAGTTTTAGCTTCGCCCTTCTTAAAACGGCGTCGTTAATCTCTTTGGCCTGGATTGCGTCCATACGGGTTAGCCTGCCGATTGCGCGGTCCGGCTCCACCGGCGCGGTATTGGCCTTCAGGGATTCAATCTCTTTTTCAAGCTCCCCGATTTGAGAAACGATGATTTCGGCCACCTCTTTTCTTTCCAGCTCTCTCACTGAACCGCCTCCGGTTATCGCGTTACATTAAAACCGTATTCTCTCACATCACCCGCTTATCGTGCATCTTCGGTGGAAGTAACAGCAAATCCCCGTATGTTTAAAAGGAGGTGCGCGCAATGTAATTTTTCCCTTGAACCAACTACTAATCTTACTAATACGACTGAAATTGCACAAAAACCAAGCAACCAATGGAATAATTTAATCACTTATAAGGAGAAAAAGATTAAAAAAAAGATTTTGACTATCGCTTGCTGTGCCGTCCTGCTTTCTATTTCCACCCCTGCGTATAGCGGCGATGGGCTGTATGTCAGCGGCGATATAGGCGCAGGCATCCTGAGTGATTCAGAGGAAGTTTTTAATTTTTAGCGTTCGATAGGGGCGGATGGAATCTGGTTCATCTCCACCATACCGCCCTCGACGTTTATAACGTTAAACCCTTTTCCGGCAAGGAAGCGGGTAGCCCTGCTACTGCGCCCGCCGGAGTGGCATATAACGAGTATTTTTTTATCTCGGTATTTTTGAAGCTCGCCGACGCGCTGATGAAGCTCCTGAATTGGAAGAAGTTCGGCGCCCTTGAGATGTCCCAGCGGGCCGACAAACTCCTCTTGCGTTCTGACGTCGAGAACAACGACGTTAGGCTCGCTGGCGAGGATTCCCACGGCGTTAAGCGCGGAAACCGATTTCATACCTCCCGCCGAAGCCGGAAAGGTGCTGACCGATATTAAAAAAGCGATGGTAAGAATCGACGGAATGAGAAGAGCCTGTTTCATTTTATCCTCCAAAATGTTTATCCGAACAGACCATATAGATACCGGAATCCCCGAATGGTTGCAACTTCGTTCCGGGATGACCCCCGGACGCCTTTCTTTAACGGTTGACGCGCTCCCGTCGCTCCGTATCTAATATTAGTATGAAAACAGGAAAAGTTTCCGTCATAGGCGCGGGTGCGTGGGGAACGGCGCTGGCCAACCATATTAGCGGGCTGGGCAACAGCGTAATCCTGTGGGCGTTGGAAAAGGAAGTGACGGACGAGATAAATATAAACCACCATAATTCGCTTTATCTCAAGGATATTGAGCTTAACCCGGCGCTTTCTGCTACATCCGATATCGCACGGGCCTGTGTGAACCGCGTGATTTTTTTCGTCGTCCCTTCTCATGTGATGGAGACGGTTATAGAAATGATGCTCCCGCATATCCAGCCCGGCACTCTGATAGTCTCCTGCACCAAGGGGATGGAAAATAAAAAACTCCGCCTGCCGTCGCAGGTTTTCTCGGAACTTCTGCCCGCGGAGCTGGAGATAAAAAAGGTGACTTTTTCCGGCCCTTCCTTCGCGCGCGAGGTAGCCTCCGGTCTGCCGACGGCGCTTACAGCCTCCTCCACCGACCCGGCGCTCGCCTCGGCCGTCCAGAAAATCATGAGCGGGAACAATATGCGGGTTTACACGAACGACGACCCGATAGGCGCGGAACTTGGCGGCGTTTTAAAGAATGTCGCGGCGATAGCCGCCGGCATTTCCGACGGGCTGGAGTTCGGCAACAACGCCCGCGCGGCCATCATCACGAGAGGACTGGAAGAAAGCATCCGGCTGGGCACGGCGATGGGCGCAAACGAGAAGACCTTCCGCGGTCTTACCGGAATCGGCGACCTTGTGCTCACCTGCTCAGGCGACCTAAGCCGCAACAGAACCATCGGCCTCCGCCTCGGCAGGGGCGAAAAGCTGGAAGATATTACCGCCGGGCTGAGGACTGTGGCGGAAGGGGTAAAAACCAGCGAATCGGTGTACAAACTTTCCAAAAAACTGGGCGTTGATATGCCGATATGCCGCGAAATTTATCAAGTCTGCCACGAGGGAAAAGACCCGCGCACGGCTGTTGAAGAACTTCTGGGGAGAAGCCTCAAACCGGAGTTCGATGGATAAAAGCGGGCTGAAATCCATCCTAACGCAACTGCGCGCGGGAAAGATAACAACCGCCGAGGCGCTCTCCCGCATCGAAACGGCAGGCTATGAAGACCTGCTTTTCGCGAAGGTGGATCATCACAGAGAAGCGCGGCAGGGTTTCTGCGAGGTCATCTACTGCCCCGGCAAAACG
>JAJRYM010000231.1 GCA_024275775.1 Nitrospirota bacterium | reverse complement strand
GGGCGTAAGGCTCTCCGACAGAATAAAAATCCGGCCGGAAACCAAAAATATTCTTCGCCTTGAATTAAAGGAAGCGGCCCGGGAAGTTACGAGCGAACGTCGTCCATAGCGCGTCTTACGCTTTTTACGAAATCGACGACATTCCGTATTCTGGCTGTTCGGTTTTTTGCGTCAGCAATTATTTTTACGAGCGCGCTCCCTATTATCACGCCGTCCGCTATACGGCTCATGGCGGCCGCTTCTTTAGGGTTGCTTATGCCGAACCCACAGCAGACCGGCAGGTCGGTAACGGTTCTTATCAGTGAAATCTGTTTTTTCACTTCCGCCGGCGAAGATTTCTGTTTTCCAGTAACCCCTTTTACCGCGATGTAATAAAGAAAACCGGCTGAAGAGGCGGCGATCTTTTTTATTCGTTTCAGTCCGCTGGTAGGGGCGGCAAGAAAAACGGAATCGATTCCGCTTTTTCTTAGTAACGGCAATATGTCGCCGGCTTCTTCCGGAATTACATCCGGCAGGATAAGCCCATCCAGCCCCGCCTTGCGCGCATCGTTTACGAAAGATACAATCCCGTTTTTCCCGTAGCTGAAAACCAGATTGTAGGCGGACATGAACATAATCGGCTTTTCAGTTTTACGGCGGAGCCTGTGCGTCATTGCCATTATTTTTTTTGGCGTAACGCCGCCTTTCAACGCGTTCACGAAAGACGCCTGTATGATAGGCCCATCGGCCAGCGGGTCGGAGAAAGGTATGCCAATCTCTATGATATCCGCGCCGGCATTGAAAATTTCCGGTATCAGCTCCTCGGTGGTTTTCAAATCCGGGTCGCCTGCGCTAAGGAACAGCACAAGAGCCTTGCGGTTTTCTTTTTTAAGTTCCTCGAACCTTTTTTCTATTCTGCCCATCGCTAGCTGATTCCGGCCTCAAAGAGCTGATCTACGTCCTTATCGCCCCGTCCCGAAAGGCAGACTACGATAATTTTGTTTTTCCGCATCGCGGGGGCGATTTTGCAAACCTGAGCGATGGCGTGGGACGATTCAAGGGCGGGCATTATTCCTTCAAGCCTGCTGAGCAGTTTAAACCCTTTGATGGCCTCTTTATCGGATATCGTTACATATTCGGCTCTGCCTGTTTTCGCGTAAAAACTGTGCTCAGGGCCGACGCCCGGATAATCGAGCCCGGCCGATATGGAATGGGAAGGCGCCACCTGGCCGTTTTTATCTTGCAGAAGATAAGTTTTGTTTCCGTGAAGAATCCCTTTCCTGCCCTTGGATATGGAAGCGCCGTGCTTCCCCGTCGCGGAGCCGAACCCGCCCGCTTCTACTCCCATCATTTTCACCTTGTCGTCATAGTAAAAAGGATGGAAAAGTCCTATGGCGTTGCTTCCCCCGCCCACGCATGCAAGCAGAAGGTCGGGCAATCTCTTTTCATGAGCGAGTATCTGCTTCTTGGTCTCTTTCCCTACCACCGCCTGAAAATCCCGCACCATCATAGGATAAGGATGAGGCCCTACGACGGAACCGATTATGTAATGCGTGGTCGCTTCCGAGGCAATCCAGTCGCGCAACGCTTCGTTCGTAGCATCTTTCAGGGTGCGGGTGCCGGAATCCACTTGCGTGACGCTGGCATCCAGCAATTTCATGCGGTAAACATTAAGCTGTTGGCGCACCATATCTTCCGCGCCCATGTAAACATCGCACCGCAGGTTGAAAAGCGCCGCGGCGGTCGCCGTAGCAACTCCGTGCTGTCCCGCGCCTGTTTCGGCGATTACGCGCTTTTTCCCCATGCGGACGGCAAGCAGTCCCTGCCCAAGCGTGTTATTCAGTTTGTGGGCGCCGGTATGGTTCAGGTCTTCCCGCTTCAGATATATTTTCGCTCCGCCGAGATGTTCGGTAAGGCGGCGGGCGAAATAGAGAGGGGTAGGGCGGCCTGCGTATTCCCGAAACAGTCTGTGCAGTTCCTTGCCGAAAGCCGGGTCTTTTTTCGCCTCGCGGTACTCTTTTTCAAGATGCTCCAGAGCCGGCAGGAGAGTTTCAATTACGTAGCGCCCCCCGAACTCACCGAAATAGCCTCTTGAGTTCGGCAGTTTTATTCTTCTCGGCACTGTCGTTATATCGTCGGCAGTTCGGAAACAGCTTTTTCAAGTATTGCTTCGTCAAGCGAATAGTCTTCAAGCTGTTTCGAGAAGAAAGAGTCGTACGATGCCATATCGAAATGTCCATGCCCGGAAAGGTTGAATACTATGGTACGTTCCTTTCCTTCTTCCGCACAGCGCAGAGCTTCTTCAATGGCGCTTTTGATGGCGTGCGCCGATTCGGGCGCGGGAATTATTCCTTCGGTTTTTGCGAATAAAACCGCCGATTCAAAAATCTCGTTCTGATGATATGCCTGAGCCTCCACAATTCCATCGCGCACAAGCTGTGAAACGAGCGGCGAATCGCCGTGGTATCTTAGCCCGCCCGCGTGGATGCCGGGGGGAACGAATGAATGTCCCAGGGTGTACATCGGCACCATAGGCGTAAGCCCCACCGTATCGCCGAAATCGTAGGCGAACTTTCCTCTTGTAAGGGTAGGGCAGGCGGCAGGCTCTACGGCTACCATACGAATATCTTTGCCATCGAGCTTCTCTCGCAGAAACGGAAACGCCAGCCCAGCGAAGTTGCTTCCCCCACCGCATGAGCCGATAAGAACGTCGGCTGTTTCTCCGGCCGTTTCCAGCTGTTTAATAGTTTCAAGACCTATGACCGTTTGGTGTAAAAGGACATGGTTCAAAACCGAACCGAGCGAGTATTTCGTGTCGTCATGAGTCGCGGCGTCCTCGACAGCTTCGGAAATAGCTATGCCGAGCGCCCCGCTTGAATCGGGAGTTTCGGCCAGAATCTTTCTGCCCGCTTCCGTCCTGTCGGTGGGCGAGGGGAAAACCTCGGCTCCCCACGTTTCTATCATGGAACGCCGGTACGGTTTCTGCCGGTAGTAAACTTTTACCATGTACACGGTACATTCCAGGCCGAACCGCGCGCAGGCGAAGCTCAGCGCGCTTCCCCACTGGCCGGCGCCTGTTTCCGTGGCTATTCTTTTAGTGCCCGATATTTTGTTGTAATAGGCCTGCGCTACCGACGTGTTGGGTTTATGACTGCCGGCGGGCGAGACACCCTCGTATTTGTAAAAAATTTTGGCCGGACTGTTTAACGCTTTTTCCAGGCTCCGGGCGCGGTAAAGGGGGGTAGGCCTCCAGAGTGACAGTACGTCCAGTATTTCATCGGGTATATCTATCCATCTCTCCTGGCTTACTTCTTGTTCGATTAGCGGCATGGGGAACAGCGGAGCCAAGTCTTCCGGCCCTATCGGCTGTTTCGTGCCGGGATGAAGCGGATGGCCGGGCTTGTTCGGCATGTCCGCCACTACGTTGTACCATTTTTTCGGAATATCTTTTTCGGACAAAACGATTTTTCTTTCCTGCATATTCTTCCTCTGAAAAGTTTTGGTTTTGTATATTACCATTGATTTACATTACGGCAAGATTAGGATACACTCCGAGAAATGGAGGAGGAGTTAGATGCCCGTCTCGAGCGGGGCTACCTGCGAAAATGCAAAAGGGGCGGGATTGTCTCTCTCAGATAATCCAAATTCTCCCGTGGCGCTTCACATATAATGCAACAATACGTTTTTATAGATAACTGCGGGCTGCTTTCAGCTCTCCCTTCGTTAATCCAGAACAGGGAAGAGCAGAAGTTTTTCATGATAGGAAGCCGGAATGGCGACTGCGCCGGCCTCCCGGAAAGTGCGACTCTTCAAACGATACCAGAAGACGATGACCTGCATGAACTGGCTATCGCGCCTCAGGACAGGGTTATAATCCATTTTCTTAATCCGGTAAAACGCAGAATCTTTTACGATAAAATCCGCGCGATATCCGAAACTGTTCCCATTCTCATGGTGGTTCCTTACGGCGAAGAAACGGGTAAAAAGCGCCAGCCCGCCTACGCAGATTCCTCTCTGGGGATAATAACCATAGAATCGCTTCTAAAAGCCAGGTCGCAGGAAAAGTGGCACCAGATAAGCCTCAAAAGAAAAATAGAAAAGCTCAAACAGGCTGTCGACCCCGGCAAGCCCCTGCTTATACTTACCCAGCCCGACCCCGACCCGGACGCTATCGCCAGCGCCATGGCGCTTCAGACCATTCTTGAGAGAAACGATAAATCGGCCCCCATAGTCACCCTGAAAGCTGTTTCAAGAAACGAGAATATCAACATGATTAACATCATCGGGGTGAAGCTTAAAATAATTACGCAGAAAACCCTGGACGCGGCGGAGCAGATTGCGATGGTTGACGTTCAGCCGACGTTTTTCAGGCGCTCCTTCCCAAATCTGAAAGTGGTGCTCGATCATCACCCCGTGACCAAGGAATACAAATCCGTTTTCAAAGATTTGCAGGTTACCTACGGCTCCACCTCCACCATTGTCACCGAGTACCTGCTTGCTAACGAATCGATTATTTCCCAGAAACTGGCGACCTCGCTTCTATACGGAATAAAAACCGACACGCTCCTTCTGGGGAGGGAGGTCTCGAAAGCCGATTTCAACGCCTTCGTTCAGTTGTGGCCGAAAGCGGATCTCCAGCAGGTTTCGCACATGGAACGGCCATGCCTGAAACCGCAGGAGTTGGAT
>JAJRYM010000230.1 GCA_024275775.1 Nitrospirota bacterium | reverse complement strand
GGCGGAGCGGCTAACTTTCTTATAAGGTTCTGGCAATGACGCACAGAAAGGAAGACAACAGGCGCGACGAGCTGATGGAGATTCTCTGGCGTTTGGGAGAACAGGGCGAGCCTACTATCGAGCAGGTGAAAGAAAACTACCCGCCGGAAGGATACCTTGCGGTACTCGACGAATTGACCGCCGACGGATTGGTGGAGCGGAACGGCGAAAATATATCGCTTTCCGACAAAGGAATGGAGTTCGCGTACGGCATCATCCGCCGCCACCGGCTGGCGGAACGGCTTGTGGTGGACGTTCTCGGCGGGGAAGGTATGGAAAAGGCCGCCTGCGAGTTTGAGCATGTACTAGCGCCGGAGATAACAGACGCTATCTGCACCCTGCTGGGGCATCCCAAAACATGCCCCCACGACAAACCGATACCGGAAGGCAAATGCTGTGCGGAGGCCAGGGATAAACTGGAAAGCGCGGTCATTCCGCTTTCAAAACTCAAGCCCGGCAAAACGGCCAAAGTAGCTTCCATCAATACCCGCGACGAAACAAGAATGCTCAAGCTGATGACGATGGGGATAACCCCCGGAGCCAAGATACACTTGCGCCAGAAGCGCCCCGCCTTCGTAATAGATATCGGCGAAAGCCAGCTTGCGCTCGACCGCTCACTTGCGGAAAAAATAAACGTCTGGCGGCCGGAAAAAAGCTAGAAAAACCGAAAACGGCCTATTTGGAATCCATCACCCATACCCCTTCCCACTTTTCGGCGGGCGGGTTTTGCTTCAGGAATTCGCAACGCTCTATGTAGGTGTGGGAAAGTTTGTCTTCGGGGTGAAGTTTAAGCGCTTTCTTGAATGAAGATACGGCTTTATCCCACTTCCCTTCGCGGTAGAAGTTCACGCCGTCGCTGAAATAGTTTACGACTTCCATAAGGTTGGGAAATGTTTCCTCGGTGTGATAATCGAGCACCTCACATACGCCTACCGGCACGGTTTTGCCTTTCACCACCACCTTATCGACATCTCTAATGCGGTAGGTGCCGCGCAGTTTTTTCCGCGTGAATTCGCTTATGAGAATGCGGGCGGAGTATTTCTTACACGCGCTTTCAAGCCGCGCCGCCAGATTAACGCCGTCCCCTATAATCGTATAGTCCATCCGCTTGGGCGAGCCGATGTTTCCCGTTACGACAGCGCCGGTGTTCATACCTATGCCCATATCGACGGGGGCTTTCCCGTCAGATATCCGTGTTTTGTTCCACTCCCTCATGTCGACAATCATGGATATCGCCGCCCGCACGGCGCGGTCTTCGTCGTCGTCATGCGCTATCGGAATGCCGAACGCCGCCATGATGGCATCTCCTATGAACTTGTCCAGCATGCCGCCTTCCCTTTGGATGCAGTCAACCATAATTGAAAAGTATTCATTGAGGAAGGCTACGGTTCCCTGTGCGCCGAGCTCTTCGGTGAGCGTAGTGAAACTTCTTATATCCGAAAAAAGGAGGGTGGCTTCCACATTCTTGCCGCCGAGAATATCCTCGCCGGATTCCAACAGCTGGTCCGCTATGCCGGGGTCCATGTAGCGCGACATTGTGGATTTCATCCTCTTCTCGCTCGAAATGTCTTCGATCATAATCATGCTTCCGAGTCTTTCCTTCTCGGGGCTTATAAGGGGAAGCGCCGTGAGGTTTACCGAAAGAGTGTCGCCGTTGAATATCAGTTCGGCGTCCACTACTATATCGCTCGCCTGCGTTTCGCCAACCTTTTTGAGCCTTTCCATAACCCATGCGTTTTTGCCGGTGAAAATTCATCGGCCGGCTTGCCCAGAATCTCCTCGGCCGAAATTTCTAATATGCGCAGGCCGGCGGCGTTGCAGGTGACGATTTTTCCGTCCTCATCCGTAGTGATAACGCCGTTGCTCATACTTTCCAACATGCTTTCGTTGTAATTTTTCATATTCTGAACATCGTTGAAGAGCTTGGCGTTTTCCAGCCCGATGGCTATCTGGGCGGTAAAAGCTTTCAGGCGGGATTCATCCTCTTCGGTAAACGGGCCGCCCTGCTTGTTGAGCGCCTGCGTTACTCCGATTATTTTCCCCTGCTTGTTGATAATGGGAATGCACAGAATCGAGCGGGTGAAATAGCCTGTCTGCTTGTCGAAACCGGGATTGAACCGCATGTCGGCATAGGCGTACGGGATGTTTATTGTTTTGCCGGAAGTGAAAACGGCCCCGGCTATGCCCAGATGGTTGGGGAAATGTATCTCGTCTTTAAGCCCTTCGCCAACTCTCGACCAGAGCTCGTTCGTTTTTTCATCGTTCATGAAAAGGGTCGTTCTGTCGGCTTTCAGCAGGCGCGTGGCTTCGCTCATAACCTTCTGCAAAAGGGTGCCGAGATCTATTTCGGAAGTAACGTCGGAGACCACATCGAGAAACTGCATCTCCTCGTTGTGGGATTTCTTCATATTTTCCATCGTCTGCGCGCTTTGCAGAGTGAGGGCGGCCTGCGTCGTCATAGCTTCAAGGAGGGACAGGTCTTTTTTGGTGAACCGCCCCTTCTTCTTGTTGAGCATTTCGATAACGCCGATTATTTTGCCCGTAACGGTTCTTACCGGAGTACAAATAACGTTTTTTGTTACGAAACCGGTTTCCTTGTCGACAGAACCTTCAAAATGCTTGTCCTGTGTAACGTCATGAACAATTTTGCTTTTGCCGGAGGTAAAAACATCTCCGGCGATTCCGGAGGTGTTCAGGATTCTTATTTCGCGCAGGAAATCGCCCTGCGCCACCCGCGAATATAGCTCGTTGGTATAGAAATCGTTCAGAAAAAGCGTGCCCCGCTCGGCGTTAGTTTCATGCGTGGCCATGGATACGATGAGTTCCAGCATTTCGTCCAGCCGCTCAAGCGCGGCGACTCTTCTGGAAACTTCCAGCAGAGTTTCAATCTGCCGGAAATGCTCCTGCTCGCTGGCTTTAGCGCCCCTAGACAGACGCGGAACGGAACCTGAACTGTTGGCCGTCATTTTTTCTCCAGCTGTTCCCTTAAAATACTTATCGTCTTATGCAACTGCTTTGCTTCATCCCGCGCGGCGGTTTTAAGGCCGTTTGTTTCATTTTCATATTCAATCTGCCTGCGCTCCATCTCTGTGCGAAGAGCGGCTACCGTATTTCGCAACTGGCCGGTTTCGCTTTGCCCATTGGCGACAGCCGCCTGCACCGCTTGCTGTTTTTCATAGTTAAGTTTTTCAAGTTCGTCGCGAAGAGCCTGCGCGGTATTTTTCAGCTGGTTGATTTCGCTTTGCCCCTTCGCTACCGCCGCCTGCACCGCCTGTTGCTTTTCATAGGCAAGTTTCTCCAGTTCATCGCGAAGCGCTTGGGCGGTGTTCTTCAACTGTATAATTTCCGTGTTCGCCTCCGCAACAGCCGCCTGCACAGCCCGATTTTTTGCGTAGGCCATTTGCTCAAGCTGTTCGCGCAAAGCGATGATGCTGTTCTGGAGGTGCCTGTTTTCAAGCTCCAGCTTGTGTATCTCAGGCGCGACAGCACTGCGGCTACGTTCGGTTTTGCGCATTTTCCCCTTTAAAGAAACAGGTTCACTTTTCTCCTCATCCCGTCAACCACTTCTACCCACAAACAGGGATTTAACGGTTAGATTACTAAAAATATCCTGCCGATGCCACCAAAAGCCGCATTTTTTATTACCCCGCCCCGAGACCCATCCATAACGTGATGAAAAACTGGAACGAAAAAAAAATAAAAAAACCGCTTGCACCTTACCCTTGGGTCAAGGTTTATCATTAAGCTGAAAGGAAGATAAATAATGG
>JAJRYM010000229.1 GCA_024275775.1 Nitrospirota bacterium | reverse complement strand
CTTTCGCGAAAGCGGCCGCCATCATGCCGTTCCAGTCGGCCAGAATCTTGTCGTCCTTTAGAGGATGAATCCGCTTTTCCCTTTCGGCGAACAGTTTTCGGCGCACCGCCTCCACCCGCTTTTCAAGGTCGTCCTCGGTAATGCCGAGTTTCGCGGCTACACTGCTGAGGCTGTCATCAAGGTAGAAAATATTGGTGCCAGGTTTTTCGCCGGAAACCGAATCCACAAAATTGCCGCCTTCCTTCAGGTTGAATACGGCGGTTACAAGCCGGGCATCTTCTTTGCCCAGAACTTTTTCGACTTCATCCGTCGTCCATAAATAGAACTTCCCCTCTTCGCCTTCGCTGTCGGCGTCTTCGGCGGAGTAAAACGCGCCGTCGGGCGACGTCATATCCCTTGAGACGTATCTGAAAATTTTTCGGGCGGTTTCTCGAAATGTCTTTTTGCCGGTTGCCTGAAACGTTTCGGTATAGGCCATGGCGAGGATGGCCTGGTCGTAAAGCATTTTTTCAAAATGCGGCACCTGCCATTGCCTGTCGGTAGAGTAGCGGTGAAAGCCGAATCCTACCTGGTCGAACATTCCGCCTTTCCCCATTTCTTCGAGGCTTTTCTCTACCATTACAAGCGGCCTTGAGTAGCCGGTTCGTTTCCAGTACCGGAGGAGGAAAAGCAGGTTGTGCGGCGAGGGGAACTTGGGCGCGCGGCCGAACCCTCCGTACTTGTCGTCAAAGGTTTCGTTGAACTTTTCGTAGGCTGTATCGAGCAGGTTTGTTCCGGCTTTTCCCTCATATTTTGAAGAGGATATTTTTTTAAGGGCTCCCATCACCTGTTCGCCCGATGATATTACGTCGCTCCGGCGTTCGTTCCATATAGTCTGAATTCGGGGTATAAGATCCATCATTCCGGGCCGCCCGAATCGCGATTTTTTGGGAAGGTAGGTCGCGGCGAAAAAAGGCTTCTTGTCCGGCGTCAGTATAACGTTGAGCGGCCATCCGCACCCTTCCTGCGAAATCATCTGGCATACCGTCATGTAAATCTTGTCTATATCCGGTCTTTCCTCACGATCCACCTTGATGGAAACGAAAGCGCCGTTCATCAGCTTCGCCACTTCTTCGTCGTTATACGATTCGCGTTCCATAACGTTGCACCAGTGGCAGGTGGAATAGCCTATCGACAGGAAAACCGGCTTGTCTTCCGCGCGCGCTTTTGCGAAGGCTTCATCCCCCCATGGATACCAGTCCACGGGGTTATCGGCATGTTTGAGGAGGTAAGGGCTTTTTTCGTTAATCAGTCGGTTGAATTTTTTCTCTTTCATTGTCTCTGTCCGTGTTGAAGAAGGTGAAGAAAGTTCCGTTTTTCCAATGTTTTTAGAATTGCTCCAAGCGAATACCAGCGCGAATAAAGCGAGTAACAGTAATCCATTTTTTTTCATGTCTTCACATTAGTTAGTTGAGCATGGAGGTCTAGATAGTATTGTATCTTATTTCCAATGGTGGTATATTGGGTTTAGATAAAACCCCATATGCTAAGGAAACCCTGAATACGATTGGAAAGGGAAAACTCCATGTTGAAGAAGAAGCC
Organism: Nitrospirota bacterium; assembly: GCA_024275775.1. Taxonomy (GTDB): domain Bacteria; phylum Nitrospinota_A; class UBA7883; order JACRGQ01; family JACRGQ01; genus JAJRYM01. The sequence goes on along the minus strand of JAJRYM010000229.1, from coordinate 1,589 downwards.
TTTTAAAATATTTCTAATCATTATCGCTGTGCTGGGTCTCACTACTGTGGGAGTTTTTGCAATACCGAATCCCGTAGGCAAGTACATACTATCGCAGGCCAAGGCGCAGGGATATCTGCAATACACTCCTGCTGAAGCGTACGAGCTGGCGCGTTCAGACTGCACGCAGTGCCATTCGGTGGAGAGAATTAAAATGTACTGTCCAAGATGCGGCCCTCCGTTCATATCGGTTGTGCCACACATGGAAACATTCATAGATAATTTCCGGAAAGCAAAACCTAATCTCAAGTTCCGCACGATGACCGAACATCAGGCCGTGGCCATAGTGCAGGTATGGAACGCTCTGGTCGGCAACTGGGAGGCCGATTTTCGCAAGCAGGACATCATGAAGCTGATAGGCCAGTACCCCCTGCTGAAAGAGCTTTATGAAACTCCCGTAGAGAAAAGGCCTATCGAATATGCCCTTTCAAGAAGGGAAGACCTTAAAATGGGCTACAGGACAAGCCAGAAAGAGTTGCAGAGCAACAAAGGGAAAACGGCGGATAAGCCTAAGAACCCGTGTTCCGGCGGCATGAAAATGTCGGGCGGCATGAATATGTCCGGTGGCATGGATATGTCCGGCCACGACCACGCGGATCACAAACATTAGTGATAGTTTGCAGTTCTATTCTTTCTGAAAGGAGAGTACAGTGGACGCCACGATAAGCAGTCCGGCGGTGGAGACGCCGAAATCCGGAACGTCAAACAGAAAAAATCAGGTTATTTTCTTTGCGGCCGCGCTGATAATGCTAAACGCGGTGCTAAGTTATTCCATGGCCAATATCCCGTCGCTTATCAAGGTGGGAGACAAACTGCCCGCTTTCAGCATGGATGTTCTGGGTGGCGGGCACGTTAGCAACGCCGATTTCCAAGGCAAGCCGACCGTGCTTTTTTTCTATGCCGGCTGGTGCCCCTGCTCCCATTTTTCTTCGCAGTGGATAAAAAAGGCCGAAAGCGAGTTCGGAGGTGCGGGGCTTGCGCTGGCGGCCATCGGCATTCAGGATTCATCCGGCAAGCTGAAGGAGTTCGCGCAACAGTATGATTTTGATTTTCCCGTCGCCGTTGAAGGCGGTAACGATGTGGCCAGAAGCATGGGAGTGCAAACCACGCCGACTACTATCTTCGTAAATGCGGAGGGGGTCGTTAAGTATATTTTCGTGGGGAAACTCAAAAAATATTCCGATATGACAGGAGGGCTGGATACAATCCTCCCCGCAGGGAAAAGCACCGCTTAACAGCATATCCGGCAATGAATATTTTTGAGGCATGGGTAGGCGGATTTACAAGTTTTTTCTCTATATGGATTTTCTGTCTGATGCAGGTGGTTCCTTTCTTTTTCGCTTTTTTCATCGGGTTCGGGCTTCTTGAAAAAGGAGACAACCCCGAAACTATTCCATGGAAACGGATACTAACGCTGGCTGTCGTTACGATTATCGGGTTCTCGATTATCTTCACAGGCATGGGTATGACATCCACCGGCGCAAGCCGCTTTTTATTCCGGTTTCTGGAGATGGGCAATCAGATAGGCGGGGTCGTCATAGGGCTGGCAG
>JAJRYM010000228.1 GCA_024275775.1 Nitrospirota bacterium | reverse complement strand
GTTTACCTGCTCGAAGGAGCGGTTGGCCATCTCCCCCTTCCGGTACAGAAGGGTGCCCATGGCGCCGTCGCAGACCAGCACCTGCTTCCCAAGAACTTCTCTGAAAGGTTTCATAGCCACTTCATTATTGATGCGCCGTTCGCTTTTGGCAATAGCTGAAATTTTTCCGATTTAATAGTGTCCGCAACGACGCAATGGAAATATAATTATGGGTGATGAACAGGATTGAGGTGAAGGTCTACTACGAAGATACCGACTGCGGCGGGGTGGTCTATTACGCTAACTATCTCCGTTATTTCGAGAGGGCGCGCACGGAACATCTGGAAAAGCGGTCCGTTTCGCTTGCCGATTACCAGCAAAAAGGGATTGTCTTTACGGTGGTGAACGCCGATATTCAATACAAAGCGCCTGCTGTTTACGGCGACGTCCTGGAAGTGGAAACGTCAATCGAAGGCATTAAGAGCGCCAGCTTTATCGTGAAATACGTTATCAAAAGAAAAGCGGACGGCGCCGTTCTCGTAACCGGAAGCACGAGGATGGCATGCATATCCAACGGGATGAGACCGAAAATGATTCCCGACGAAATAAGAAAAGCTCTCTCGGCGGGGTAGGTGGCTACTTCTTTTTTACGCCTTTCTTCTTATTTCCGGAGTCTGTTTGCGTGCCGTCGAGGGCGTTGCGGATGACGGCATCCACATTTTTCACGAACGTGAATTTGAGGTTTTTTCTGACGTAATCCGGTATTTCCTGCAGGTCTTTACGATTCTGTTGCGGCACGATTACGGTATCGATGCCGGCTTGAAGGGCGGCGAGGGTTTTTTCCTTCAGCCCGCCTATCGGAAGCACTCGTCCCCGGAGCGTTATTTCGCCGGTCATCGCCACATCGTTTCTCACCGGCTTTCCGGAGAGAGCGCTCGCCAGCGCTACGGCGATGGCTATTCCGGCCGAAGGGCCGTCCTTGGGGATGGCGCCGGCCGGCACATGAATATGTATATCGGTATACCCCGCGAAACCTTCGGGGATGCCGAGCTTTTTTGCGTTGGCCCGGCAGTACGAATAAGCCGCCTGCGCCGACTCTTTCATCACGTCTCCCAGCTTGCCGGTGAGGGTGAGGGCGCCTTTGCCTTTCATAGTGGTCACCTCGATATGCATGATTGTGCCGCCCACCTGCGTCCATGCCAGCCCGGTGGCGACGCCCACTTGCGGTTTTTCCTTTTCACTTTCCCGAATAAATTTTACAGGCCCAAGATAACCGGCGAGATTTTTCTCGGTTACGGCCACCGGCCCGCGTTGCTTGCCTTCGGCTATTTTCAGCGCGGCTTTGCGGCATACGGCGGCTATCTGCTGTTCAAGGTTTCTAAGCCCGGCTTCGCGCGTATATTTATTGATTATCTCTCTTACCGCTTCATCGGCAATCTTCAGCTGTTTGGCGGGTATGCCGTGCGCGCTTTTTTGCTTGCGGATAAGATATTTTTTGGCGATATGAAGTTTTTCGATTTCGGTATAGCCGGAAAGCGTAATTACTTCCATCCTGTCCAGAAGCGGGCCGGGGATAGGGTCGAGCCAATTCGCCGTCGCTATGAAAAGGACTTTTGAAAGATCGAACGGCACAGCAAGGTAATGATCCACGAAAGCCGAATTCTGTTCGGGGTCGAGAACTTCCATGAGAGCCGATGAGGGATCGCCGCGAAAATCGGCGCCGAGCTTGTCTATTTCATCCAGCATGAAGACCGGATTATTGGTTCCGGAGTTTTTTATGCCCTGGATTATACGGCCGGGAAGGGAACCGATATAGGTTCTTCGATGCCCCCGAATTTCCGATTCGTCTCTTATGCCGCCTAACGACATTCTCGTGAATTTTCTGCCGAGCGCGCGGGCTATCGATTTGCCGAGGGAAGTCTTGCCGGTTCCCGGTGGGCCCACAAAACAGAGTATGGGGCCT
>JAJRYM010000227.1 GCA_024275775.1 Nitrospirota bacterium | reverse complement strand
TTCTGGCGCATATCGATAGGCGGGAAAGGTCTGCCGGTGGAATCGACGCCGTGGGATTCGGCTATGCCGGAGTGGCAGACGGATCTTTCCGAACATGAAATCTGGTCGATTATCATGGGCGAATACAACCTCGCGCGGAAGAACCCGCGCATCCGTGAAAAGCTGGAGTAGGAAATGAAGCGTTTTCTATTCGGCCTGCTGTTTATATTTTGCGCCGGTGGTGCTCACGCTTCCATACTGCCCGCACAGCCCAAACCTCCCAAAACCCCGGCGCTCATTGAAAAAGGTCGCGTCGTTTATTTTGAAAGATGCAGTTTCTGCCACGGTCTTGACGGAGGCGGCAACGGCCCGGCGGCCAAGTTCCTCAACCCCCGGCCGAGAAATTTCAAGACCAATGTTTTCAAGTTCCGCACAACCGGTTCCGGCAAACTCCCAACCGACGAAGATCTCTTTAAAACCATTTCGCGCGGTGTCCCCGGAACCGCCATGCAGGGTTTCGATAACGAAAATATGAAATCCGGCCTTTCCGAAGAGGAGCGATGGGCCGTCATCTACTTGATTCAGACGTTTCGGGAAATTCCGGATTTCAGCTTGTGGGATTTCGACGAGGAGGCGGGCAAATCGGACGATCCCGAAACGCGGGAGGAGTATCGCTACAATCACGTTCTGAAAGTCGGGGAGCCTCCCCCGCTCTCGGCCGAAACGGTTGCGAGAGGCAAAGAGGCTTACCAAAAAGCGCAATGCTTCCAGTGCCACGGCAAACGCGGGCTGGGAAACGGCGAGTCGGCAAAAGGGATGACCGACAGCTGGAAATTCCCAATCCTTCCGCGCGACCTCACAAAAGGCTGGAAATATAAGCACGGCGAATCGGTAAAGGAAATTTTTACCACCATCACCGTCGGCCTCAACGGAAGCCCCATGCCGTCTTTCGAATCCGCACTCTCGAAAGACGAGCGGTGGGCGCTGGCGCGGTACGTGAAATCGCTTATATATCAGCCGGTATCAGGGAACGTACTGAAGGTTAAAAAGATAAAAGGGAAACTTCCCGAAACCTCGGCCGACCCGTTATGGAACGAGACCGACGGGATGGATGTTCGGCTTGCGGGTAACGTGCTGATAAAACCTAGATGGCAGAACATAACAATCGACCTTGTGCGCGTAAAAGCGCTGTTCAATGAAAATGAGATCGCCCTGCGCCTTGAGTGGCACGACCGCTTTGCCGATACTGTTCACGAAGGAACAGACGAACTGCACCAGCTTGATAGTGACAGACCCGGAGAGAAAGGCAATCTTCAAACGTACGTTCCGATTTATTCGCCGGACTACAAACCGAAGAAATACCGCGACGCGCTTATGGTTCAGTTCCCGCAAAAAATTCCCGAAGGGACAAGGAAACCGCATTTCCTCAACGGCGATCCGAACGACCCGGTGAACCTCTGGTGGTGGCGGGCCGATTACGACGGTCGCCCGGCGGAAGAAAGCCCCTCGGTAGAGATGAACGCGACAGGTTTTGCAAAACCTTTCCGCAGACAGCCGAAGAGCGGGCAGAATCTCTTCAGCAAAGCGGTTTACAAAGACGGCGTATGGACGCTTGTGCTAAAACGGACGCTTAAAACGGCGGATGAAAACGATATCCAGTTTGAAACCGGCCGGTTCATTCCGATAGCGATAAACGGGTGGGACGGCTCCAACCACGATATAGGAATGCGGAAATCCATTTCATCGTGGCATTTTCTTTATCTTGAAAAACCGACGCCGCTGAAAGTTTACTACCTGCCTTTTCTGACACTGCTTCTGCTGGCCGTCTGCGAAGTATGGCTTTTAAGGAAGTGGGGCTTGGAAAAAAGCTAAAACAGTCCGTGTTGTCCGTAAGTGGTTAATACAGAGGCCGCCCATGCAATGGGTGGAGAGGGAGAGATTTCACTTCGCCTACGGCTCGTGCAAACTTCGCTTTGATTATTTAAAAGTAAGGAAGCTCGTTTTGAACCCCATGGTGAACCGAATCGGGTCTCCCTTGGCCATAAAACACCGCCCCCGCAGGGGTTGCTGTTTTATGGCGGAGAGGGAGGGATTCGAACCCCCGGTGCTTTCACACGGCGGTTTTCAAGACCGCTGCCTTCAACCACTCGGCCACCTCTCCAACGGAATACAAAAGGATTTTATACGAAAATCAGGACTACAGGCAGAACAAAACCAAAATTTTTACACGATGGGATTATTGCACGTGGGGAGGAATTTCACTTCGCCTGCGGCTCGTGCAAACTCCCTCGACTACTATATAGTTTCAAAGGTTGGTCGTTTTGAACCCCCGGTGCTTTCACACGGCGGTTTGAGCTTCGTCCGCCTTCGTTCTGCGGGCTTCGCCGTGGCAAGTCGCCGGGACTCGCTGAAACTCCCCCGACTATTGTATTTTTCAAAGGTAGGTCGTGAACCAAGACCGCTGCCTTCAACCACTCGGCCACCTCTCCGACGGGATACAAAGGAATTTTATACGAAAATCGGGATTACAGGCAGAACAAAACCAAAATTTTTATATAGCGCGATTATTCCTCGAAGGTAGGGATTGAGCAGTAAACCCCACCCCTACGCCGTTGGCGTGGGCCCCCTCCCCTTAGGGCTTGCGCCAAGGGGAGGATATCGTTTTTACTGCACTTGCAAAAACCGCGTTACGGCGAAAGCTAAGGTTTTTTTATTATATCGCTGTCCATCATGTAATGGCGCACACTTTTAGGAATTTCCACACTGCCGTCTTCGTTCTGATAATTTTCGAGAATCGCAACAAGCGCGCGCCCTATCGCCAGCCCGGAGCCGTTAATCGTATGGACAAGCTCCGGCTTAGCGCCGCTTTCCCGCCGGAATCTTATGCCTAGTCTGCGCGCCTGAAAATCCCCGAAATTCGAGCAGGATGAAATCTCCACGTATCTGTTCTGCGACGGCAACCAGACCTCAAGATCGTACGTCTTTGCCGCTGAGAAGCCTAGGTCTCCCGTGCAGAGTTCCACGACCCTGTAAGGCAGTTCGAGTTTTTGGAGAATAAGTTCCGCGTCCGCCGTGAGCGATTCCAGCTCGGCCATGGAATCTTCCGGCCTGCTAAGTTTTACTAGCTCAACCTTGTTGAACTGATGCTGTCTGATAAGGCCGGTAGCTATCTTGCCGTACGAGCCGGCTTCTTTTCTGAAACACGGCGTGTAGGCGCAGAACCTGCGCGGCAGTTCGCCGGCGGAAAGAATCTCGCCTGCGTAAATGTTAGTGACCGATACCTCGGCCGTCGGAATTAGAAACATATCCAACCCTTCGAGCCGGAAAAGATCATCCTCAAATTTGGGAAGCTGGCCGGTACCGGTCATCGCCTGGCGGTTTACCATAAACGGCGTGATAACCTCCTCGTAGCCGTTGGCGCCGTGACTGTTGAGCATGAAGCTTATCAGCGCTCTTTCCAGCCACGCGCCCGGCCCGCGATAAAGGGCGAACCGCGCGCCGCTCATCTTCGCCGCACGCTTAAAATCGAGTATGCCGAGATTTTCGCCTATCTCCACGTGGGATTTAGGCTCAAACGAAAATTGCTTAGGCTCCCCCCATTTTCTTATCTCGACGTTTTCATCTTCCGACTTCCCTGCCGGCACCGACTCGTCGGGCAGGTTCGGCAGAACAAGAGCGAGCGAGTTGAACCGCTCCTCGATTTCCCTGCATGCCGACTCCTTTTCCTTTATGGCGTCGGAAAGGGTTTTCAGCTCCCGCCGCCGGGCGGAGATATCCTTGCCTTCACGGGCGAGCTTGCCGATTTCCGCGGACTCCTCGTTCATCCGCTTGCGCATCTCCTCTAGCTCCCGCGTTGCGGACATTCTATCCGCATCGGCGGAGATAACGGAGTCGAGGGCTATTTCCGTTCCGCGCGCCGCCAGCCGGGAAGCTACGTAATCTTTTTTGTTTCTCAGCAGTTTTAAATCAATCATTTTTTCAAGCCCGCATTCTAGCGGTTTTTCCTTTTATTTATTCTTTCGTTAATCGCGGCTATTTTTTCCCGCAAAAGTTTTTTATCCGTTGAAGTTTCCATGAGCTCGCGGTAAATTTCAAGCGCCTTTCCATAATTTTCTTTTTCTTCCATGCAGACGCCGGTGGAAAGCATGATGTCGTATCTCCATTCTATATCCGGGTATTTATCCAGCAGGCGCCGGTAGCTGGCAACCGCCTCGTCGCATTTATCCATAACAAAATAGCAGTTGGCAATCTGATATTTCGTTTCGGGAATCAGCCCGCTTTCGGGAAACTGTTTCATGAGGTTTCGGTATTCCGTTATCGCCTGCATGTAATCGCCTTTTTTATAAAAACAGCGGGCTATAGAAAACTGGTAGCCGTCTTTCTCTTGCGTATCGTCTCTTCTAATGAGGCGCTGATACCATATAACGGCACTATCGAAATCCCTCAGACTGTTTTCATAAATCGAAGCGATGTACTCTTCCGCCTTTACCGAATGTTCGCCCTGAGGAAATTCCCTAACGATTTTTTCAAAATGGGTTATCGCCTTTTCCGGTTCCGAAAGTTCCAGCAAGGAAATTTCACCCGCTCTGAAAAGCGCCGTTTCGGCCTGCGGATCGAACGGATACCGTTCGGCGACTTGAAGAAAGGTTTCGGCGGCCTCGTGGTACCTGTTCTGAAGAAGAAGCGTTTCAGCTTTTTGCAGAAGTGAGTCCGCCCGCTGGGCGCAGGCGAAAAGCAGAAAAACGACCGCCAGCGGAAACCGCTTAACGCCGGTGTTCATTCCGCCGTTTCGTCATCGCCGGAATCGTCTTTCTCTTCTTCAATGACGGCCATCGAAACAACCCTGCTACCCTCGGCCGTATTGATTATCTTTACACCCTGAGTGTTTCTTCCAATAACCGATATTTCCCCTACGCGGGTTCTGACCATCTGGCCCCCCTCGGTAACAAGAAGAATTTCTCCTTCATCGTTTACGCATTTGACGGTTACAACATTTCCGTTCCGCTCCGACGTAATGATATTTATCACGCCTTTGCCGCCGCGTCCGATAAGGCGGTAATCGGAAATGGGCGTTTTCTTGCCAAAACCGTTTTCGGTTATCGTCAAAACGTACGAGCCCGGCTCCGGCAGTGCCATGCCGACGATTCTGTCGCCTTCGGCAAGCCTGATGCCCCTTACGCCTGCGGTATGCCTGCCCATCGGCCTTGTGCGGGATTCATGAAAACGTATCCCTTTGCCATGGGCGGTTCCGAGAAAGACGGTGTTATCGCCGCTGCTTATCGCCACGCCCGCCAGCTCGTCCTCTTCGGTAAGCCGTATGGCGTAAATGCCGCGCCGCTGGATGTTGGAGTATGCCGACAAGGGGGTTTTTTTAATGGAGCCGTTCTTCGTTGCCAGTATGAGGAAACGGTCGTCCCCGAAGTCCTTTACGGCAAAGACCGCCGTAACCTTTTCATCGGAGGTAATGGAGAAGAGATTCGCCAGCGACGTTCCTTTAGCCACCCTGCCGGTCTGCGGCACTTCCCAAACCTTCTTGCGATAAACCTTTCCGGCGGAGGTGAATATAAGAAGATACGAATGGGTGGAAGCAACGAAGAGTTTCACCACAACGTCCTCTTCCTTCACGGTCATTCCCTTTACGCCCTTCCCGCCCCTTCTCTGAGCGCGGTAGGTGTCCATCGGCACCCGTTTTATGTATCCGCCCTGCGTGAGGGTTACTATCATATCCTCATCGGCGATAAGATCTTCGGCTTCCAGGTCTTCTACGACATCCTCGATTGCGGTGCGCCGATCATTGCCGTATTTTGCCGAAATCTCTTTCATCTCCTGCTTGATAATCAGGTATTTCTCTTCCTCGTGGTCGCGGATATAAACGAGCCGCTCAATCTCTTTGCGCACAGTTTCAAGCTCGTCGATTATCTTCTGCCGCTCAAGACCTGTCAGACGCTGGAGTTTCATCTCCAAAATTGCTTTGGCCTGTTCGGCCGACAGAGCGAACGTTTTCATCAGACCGTTCTGGGCCTCCACAACCGTTTTGCTCTTTCTGATAAGGGCGACAACCGCATCGATATTGCTTACCGCTATGGCCAGCCCTTCCAGAATATGCTCACGCGCCCGCGCTTTGGCAAGGTCGTGAAGCGTGCGCCGGGTGACAACTACCATCCGGTGTTTTACGAAATGGCCGAGCATTTCTTTCAGGTTCAACAGCAGTGGCCGGCGGTTTACGAGGGCTATCATGTTCACCCCGAACGTATCCTGCAGTTGGGTATGCTTATAAAGCTGGTTTAGCACTATCTGCGGGATGGCGTCCTTGCGGAGTTCGATAACTACGCTGATTCCGTTCCTGTCGGATTCATCGCGTAAATCGGAAATTCCGGTTATTTTCTTGGCCCGCAGAAGGTCGGCAATCTTTTCCAGCGTACGCGCCTTGTTAACCTGAAACGGGAACTCGGTTACCACAATGCGTTGGCGGTCGGTTTTGCCTATTGTCTCTATTTCGCACTTGGCCCGCATCCTCACAAGCCCCCGGCCGGTGCGGTAGGCGTCCACAATCCCCCGGCGTCCCTGAATAAGCCCGGCGGTCGGAAAATCCGGCCCCGGCACGATTTTAATCAGGTCGTCTATTGTGCAGTCCTGATTGTCTATGAGGTAACAGACGGCCTCGCAGACTTCCCGAAGATTGTGAGGCGGGATATTGGTGGTCATGCCGACGGCGATTCCCGAAGAACCGTTTATCAGAAGATTAGGAGACCGGCACGGAAGCACGAGCGGCTCTTTGAGTGAGTCGTCGTAATTCGGGGCGAATTCAACCGTATCCTTATCGAGATCCGCCAGTATTTCCCCCGCCAGCCTGTGAAGCCTCACCTCCGTGTATCGCATGGCGGCGGCGGAATCTCCGTCTATCGAACCGAAATTGCCCTGCCCGTCAACCAATGGGTGCCGCATGGAAAAATTCTGCGCCATCCGCACGATTGTGTCGTACACCGCCTGGTCTCCGTGCGGGTGGTATTTTCCGATTACATCCCCGACTACGCGGGCAGATTTCTTGTACGGCCTGTTGTGAAAATTGCCCATCTCGCTCATTGCGAAAAGCACCCTGCGGTGAACCGGTTTCAGGCCGTCCCGCACGTCCGGCAAGGCGCGCCCCACGATAACGCTCATGGCGTAATCGATGTAGGACGAGCGCATCTCGTCTTCAATATTTACCGGAAGAAGATTTTCCTTATTCTTATCCATATCCTACGAATTCTACCACAAAAAATCCTATGCTTTACCGTATTTTAAATCTTTATTTCCAAATATTATTCAATGGGTTATGCCTGCTTTTGCTATATATTTTTAAGGTTTTTAGCAGAATGGCATGCGAACGGGTTTTAAAGCGGGGAAAGGGCTGGAAGCCTGCCCGAAAAAAGCGCCGTTTCCGCCGGAAAACTGGCCGTTCTCCAGAGCTTCAAGACGACTAGACAGGTCTTGTGTATTTATCGATTATCCCGAAAATCTCCTCGATTTTTTCCTCGGCCTCTCCCTTTTTTATCGCGTCGGCGACACAGCTTTTTATATGCCCGCGCAGAACCTTGAGGTTGGCCTTTTTCAGAAGCGACTGGGCGGAAAGTATCTGCTTGGATATATCGATGCAGTACCGGTCGTTTTCCAGCATTCGGACGATGCCGTCCAGTTGGCCCCGCGCCGTTTTAAGGGCAAGAAGCGCATCTTTTTTCGCTTTGGATGTCACCGACTACCCTTCCGCGATGGCCGATACGCTGTAACCAGCCTCCGCAACCGCCTTTTTAAGGCTTTCGGCGTCTATCTCGCCGGCGGACTCTACAACGACCTTTTTGGCTTCCAGGCTAACCTCAAGCACCGTTACGCCTTCCAGCTCTGTAAGGGCGCTTTCCACATGGCCTATGCAATGGCCGCAGGTCATTCCTTCAACGGTAAGTATCTTTTTCATAACTGCCTCCTATTCAAAGTTTCTTAACCTCAACGCGTTTAATAAAACCGATATCGAACTAAAACTCATAGCCGCCGCGGCTATGGCAGGGTTCAGAACCGGACCGCCGAATATTACCAGCAGTCCCGCCGCGACCGGTATTCCAAGCGTATTATAGAAAAAAGCCCAGAAAAGATTCTGCTTAATGTTTCGCATCGTAGCGCGGCTCAGCCTGAGCGCGTTTACTACGCCTGCGGGGTCTCCGCTTACAAGCACTATATCGGCCGATTCGATGGCGACATCCGTTCCCGTTCCAACGGCTATTCCGACATCCGCCCTCGCCAAAGCCGGGGCGTCGTTTATGCCGTCTCCTACCATCCCGACGCGCCTGCCCAAAGATTGCAGTTTCGCCACCTGCTTTTCCTTTTCATCCGGTTTTACCTCGGCAAAAATCTCGTCTATTCCCGCCTGCTTCGCTATTTTTTCGGCGACCTCTCTTTTGTCGCCGGTAACCATGGCGGATTTCAGTCCCATTCTTTTCAACGTCCGAACGGTTTCCGCAGAGGAGTCGCGCAGTTCGTCCACAGCACCGAACCAGCCGGCCATCTTCCCGCCAATCGCCACAAGCAGGAGAGTTCCGCCGACTTCCTTTGCTCCCGTCAGGTTTCCGTCAACGGAGATATTTTTAGCTTCAAGCAGTTCCTGAGTACCTATAACAATCTCTTTACCGTCCACTACGCCTTCTATACCCTGTCCGGTAAGGGTCTGCACCTGTTCGGCTTTTTTAAACTCTATCCCCAGCTTCTCGGCGCCTTGAACAACCGCCCGTGAAACCGGATGCTCCGACATCGCTTCAAGACTTCCGGCGTACCGCCAGAGTTCCTGTTCGCTGAAACCGTTTACGGCTTCCATATCCGTTATCTCCGGCTTGCCTTTGGTTATGGTGCCGGTTTTATCAAACAGAATGGTGTCCAGAGAGCCGGCTTTTTCCAGAACCGCTCCGTTTCTTATGAGTATCCCTTTCTGCGCCCCCCGGCCGGTGCCGACCATAATGGCCGTAGGCGTGGCGAGGCCTAGCGCGCACGGGCAGGCGATAATCAGAACGGTGATGAAAATGGAAAGAACGAACGGAAAAGGTTTGCCCGCCAAGAGCCAGCCAAGGGAAGAAAGAACCGCTATAACAAGCACAACCGGCACGAAGACCCCGGCCACTTTATCCACCAGCCTGGCAATCGGCGCTTTCGAACCTTGCGCATCTTCCACCATACGAATTATCTGCGCGAGGGTGGTATCGCTCCCTACCCTTTCAGCCCGCATGTGCAGAAGACCGTTGCCGTTAACGGTGCCGCCGGTAACGGTTTCTCCCTGTTTTTTGGCAACCGGCATGCTTTCGCCTGTGAGCATCGATTCATCCACTTCGCTCTCGCCGGCCAGGACAACGCCGTCGGCCGGCACCCTTTCGCCAGCTTTCACAAGAAGGATATCGCCTGGCTGTATATCTTCTGCCGGAATGGTTCTGGTATTTTCGCCTTCAACCAGGGTGGCGGTCGGCGGGGCGAGATTCATCAGCGATCTTATGGCGGCGGATGTCTGAAATTTGGCCTTATCCTCCATAAATTTCCCAATAAGCACCAAGGTGAGGATATAACCGGCCGATTCGAAGTATAGATGGTGGGCATATTCCACCTCGCCCTGAAAAATCCTGACTATCGCCCAAAGGGAATAGACAATAGCCGCCGCAGTGCCGAGCGCTATAAGCGTATCCATATTGGCGCCGCCGTGCAAAGCGGCTCGTGTGCCGGAGACGTAAAAACGGTTCCCCGCCACGATTATCGGCACAACCAGCAACAGCTGAATAAGAGAAAAATTTAGCGGAGCGGTATTGGGTGATATGAACTCCGGCAGGGTTAGCCCGAACATCGGCCACATCGCCATGAGGAGAAGAGGAATAACAAAGACGACCGCAAGCGCGAGATTGAACCACGGTTTGCTGAAAAGCGATTTCTCCGTTACCGTTTCCTCAACGGTATCAACCGGCGTGTAGCCCGTATTTTTTATAGTTTCCCTCAGGTCGGAAGGTTTGATTTTTTCCGAATCATATTCGACAGTAGCCTTGCCGGTGGCAAAATTTACCGATGCCGTTTCCACCCCTTCTTTCTTTGAAAGGGCGCGCTCAATAGCCAAGGCGCACGAAGCGCAGGTCATGCCGTCTATGGCTATGGTTATTTTTGAACTTTTCGGTTTCTCGAGGGAATAGCCGGCGTTCTTAACCGCTTCTTCTATGGCAGAAACATCGGGAGCTGTCTCTCCCGGAGCAACCACGAGTTTTTCGTTGAGGAAATTAACGGAAGCATCCGATACCGCATCGACCTTCTTTACGGCTTTTTCCACAGCCGTCGCGCACGCCGCGCACGTCATTCCCTTTACCGTGAATGTAAGCGAACTTTTATCCATTGCGACTCCTTAACCCACCCCTCACGGGGTGTCCTATAAAAAGAGTAAGCCTTCCCCTGCCCTCTGTCAAGTTACAAATAAAAACCGGCGCGCGGGTTTGGCGAAAAAGAAAGTCGTTGTACAATTCAGGTTAATGAAACAGGGCGATATGAAAATAGAAGTAATGACTGTGGGGCCGATTGATGAAAACTGCCACATAGTTTACTGCGAGGAACACGGCACGGCGATAATCGTCGACCCCGGCGACAGCGGACAAAGAATCATCGATTTTATCGAGCAAAAAGGGCTTGTTCCGAAAATCGTGCTCAACACCCATTGCCACGCCTACCATACAGGCGGGGTTATAACCGTTGTGGAGCATTTCGGGATACCGTTCATCTGCCACGAGGACGATGTCTGGATGCTGGATTCGCCCGAACAGCTCGCCACAGCCGAATACATGGGGCTGAAGAAACCGCCCAAAAACGACGCCACGGTACTGGACGGGGATGAGATAGAGCTATGCGAGGATTACAGCCTGAAGGCAATTCATACGCCGGGGCATACGCCGGGCGGAATATGCCTGATGGGAGACGGCAAGGTTATTTCCGGCGACACCCTCTTCCGCTTTTCCATAGGCAGGTCCGACCTTACGGGGGGGGATCACAACACCCTTATCCGCTCCATCCGTGAAAAGCTTTTCACACTGCCCGATGAAACGGTTGTTTATCCGGGCCACGGCGATACGACGACGATCGGCGAAGAGAAACTCCATAATCCTTTTCTCAGACAGACGGAGGGGTATGTCTGAAAAACTCACCCTGCCGGATCAATGGATAACCTATCTGACGGTTGAGCGAAATCTTTCTGAAAACAGCATAGAGGCATACAGCCGGGATATGTTTGAGTTTCTCTCTTTTCACAGCGCAAGAAACGGCAAAGGGCCGGAGCGGCTGGAAAAATCCGATGTTACGGACTGGCTGATTCATCTTAAAAAGAAAAAACTTTCTCCGCGGTCGGCGGCCAGAAAACTTTCAGCTATCAGAATGTTCTATCGTTTCGCGGTTGAGCGCCGGGTAGTCAGCGCCGACCCTACGGTCAACATTGAGATGCCATCCAAAGCGAGAAAACTCCCGCCTTACCTGAACACGGCGGAGGTTGACAAACTGCTTGCCCAGCCGGATGAATCGGCTATCGGCGGGGCGCGGGATTCGGCGATGATGGAACTTCTCTATTGCACGGGGCTTCGTGTTTCCGAACTGACCGCGCTGAAAACGGGCGATGTGAGCTTAACTGCAGGATACGTTACCACCATGGGCAAAGGTTCAAAAGAAAGGGTTGTTCCAATGGGAGACAGAGCGATAAAAAAACTTTCGCATTACATCACCCGTGTACGCTCGAAATACATACGTAAAGGAAACCCGGCGGCGCTTTTTTTGACGCGGCTGGGGAAATCGATGACCCGGCAGATGTTCTGGCTGATAATAAAAAAATACGCCCGCAAGGCAGGCATCAAAAAAAGGATTTCCCCCCACGTTCTGCGCCACTCTTTCGCCACCCACATGCTGGAAGGAGGAGCAAACCTGCGCGCCCTGCAGATGATGCTGGGTCACTCATCGCTTACCACGACGGAAATTTATACCCACCTGCACAGAAACACGCTGGCGGAGATACACGGCAAGGCTCATCCCAGAGGATAAGCGGAGGGTTAGGGCATTTCCTGAAGTTTTTGGAGAGATTCGTCTCTCCCCATCAGCACAAGAATATCCGACTCCCTTAGAATGGCGTCCGGCGAAGGAATAAGGTTCATATTTTCCGGAACAAGCTCCTTGATGGCGATTAGCTGAACTCCGAATTTGTTTCGGAGCTGAATTTCCTTGATGCTTTTTCCGATAAACGATTGATGGGGAACAAGCTCCATTATGGAGACTCCTTCGGCAAGAGGCAGATAGTCCAGCAGATTTGGCGATGCGAGGCTGTGCGCCAGCTTTTTTGCCATGTCTTTTTCCGGAAAAATCACTTCCGAAGCGCCTATCATACTGAGGATTCTGCGATGGTCTTCGGTTATGGCCTTCACCACTATATTACTCACCCCTATCTCCTTCAGGTGAAGGGTGGCCAGAATCGAATGGTCCATCCGGGTTCCAAGGCTTACTATCGCCGTATCGATCTCCTTGATACCTATTGAAAGAAGGGTATCCTTGTTGGTCGCATCGGCTATGATGGCCTGCGTGGAAAAATCCTTTATCGACTGCACGATTTCTTTGTCCACGTCCACGGCCAGAACGTCAAAACCGTCATCAAAAAGCTGTTTGGCAAGATAAAACCCGAACTTGCCCAGCCCAAGCACCGCAAAGCTGGTATCCTTTTTCATCCGCATAATCCTACCACAACCTATGGGTGTGTGGATTCCCCAAAAACAGACTTTCCGCTCTTAACCGCTGGTCGAATACAGGTTACAATGCCGACTATATGAAAATGAAAATTTTATCGACAATCATAGCGGTCTTCCTCGCGGGCGGTTGCGCAACCCACGGCATACAGAACCGCGAACTGGAACTTATAAACGACGCAAACTACCAGTTCTCCAAAGGGAAATACGATTTGGCCCGCAAACGTTACCAGGCCCTGCTGAACAGTTTTCCGGACAGCCAGTTTCGACTAAACGCGCTGATAGGCGCCGCCGACAGCTACTACATGCAAAAAGAGTATTACCTGGCGGAACCCGCCTACCAGAAATTCTCCGAACTTTACCCGCTCTCACCTGAAACACCTCGCGCCAATTTTTATCTGGCTATGAGCTATTTCCACGAAACACTTAAAGTGCCTCAGGACCATACCAATACGAAAAACGCCGATGACGCTTTCAGAAAATTTATCGCGAAACATCCCGATCACCCGGCAGTGCCGACGGCGGAAGAAAAAATCCGCCATCTGGACGATCTGCTGGAGAGAAAGGTGCTATACATAATCGAGTTCTACTTTAGGACAGACCATTTCATCTCCACCATCAGAAGAGTCGACGAGTTTATGGCCAACCATCCCTTCAGTCGTTACGTTCCGCGAGCTCTGCTTCTAAAAGGGGAATCGTACATGGAAGAGGAAGCGTTTAAAAAAGCAAAGAAAACTTTCGAAGACCTGGTGGGAATATATGGAGATTCGGAAGCCGCAAAAGAGGCGCGGCAGAAGCTGATAAAACTCGAAAGGATGAGCGGAGATTCCTGAAAATTTTCAGTTTTCTCTTTAAAAAAACGGTCAGTCAAGCCAGGTAAGCGAATCCTTCAGGCCGGCAAGCCGCCGTTCGATTTCACCGCAGGCGGCCTTATCTTTTTCGACAACTTCGCTGGGCGCGTTTTTCATGAAATTGGCGTTGGCGAACTTCCTTTCGTAATTTCCCATATCCTTTTCGAGTTTTGGGATTTCCCTGCGTATGCGCTCCTTTTCCTTATCGAAATCTATGACCCCGCCGAGCGGAACAAAGATTTCCACACCGCTTAAAACCGCCGTGGCTGAATGGGGAGGCCTTTCAAGCTCGGTTTCCAGACTTATGCCGTCAAGCCGGCCGATGAAAGACATAGGCTCCAGATAGGGTTGCAGGATGTCTATTGTTTCCCGGCCCGCGCATTTGATGAAAACTTCCAGCTTTACCCCCGGCGGCACGTGAAGTTCGGACCTTATGGTTCGAATCGAGGTTAATATTTCTTTAACGAGGTTCATCTCCGTTTCCGCCGCTTCATCCACAAGGCTCTCATCGAACCGGGGATAGTCGGCAATCATTATCGATTCTCCGTGCCCCGGCAGTTTCTGGTAAATCTCTTCGGTCACAACCGGCATGACCGGATGCAGAAGCCTCAGCAGGTTATCGAGAATATATACCAGCACGGCGAGGGCGTCGTCTTTTTCATCCGACTGCAGGCGCGGTTTAACGAGCTCTATGTACCAGTCGCAAAACTCTCCCCACGTGAAAGAGTAGAGCGTGGAAGCAAGATCGTTGAACCGGAACCGCTCAAGCGCGTCATCCGCTGAGGCGATGGCCTTTTGCAGTCTGCTTATTATCCACCTGTCGGACACTTCAAGCTTCAGTGACGATATCTCCTTTACGGAGGCCGACTCTTCCAGATTCATCAAAACGAATCTGGAAGCGTTCCAGAGTTTGTTTACAAAGTTGCGGTATCCCTCTATCCGTTTTTCGGACATGCGAGCGTCCCGTCCCTGCGACTCCATGGCGCAGATGGTAAACCTTAGGGCGTCGGAACCATAAGACATCATAAGCTCCAGCGGGTCAATAACGTTCCCGCGGGATTTGCTCATCTTCTTGCCCTCGGCGTCCCTTATGAGCGCGTGTATATATACCTTCCGGAACGGCGGTTGACCGGTAAATTTCAGGCCCATCATAATCATGCGCGCCACCCAGAAGAAAATAATATCCAGCCCGGTTACAAGCACGGACGTGGGGTAAAAAGTCTCAAGCGCTTTTGTTTTCTCCGGCCAGCCGAGCGTGGAGAACGGCCACAGGCCTGAGGAAAACCACGTATCCAGCACGTCGTTGTCCTGCCTGATATTTTCGCTTCCGCATTCGGCGCAGGCGGCCGGGTCGTCGCGCGCCACGGTAACGCCTCCGCAATCATCGCAGAACCACGCCGGTATCCTGTGCCCCCACCATATCTGCCTGCTTATGCACCAGTCGCGAATATTGTTCATCCATTCGAAATACGTTTTCTCCCAGGTTTTGGGAACGAACTCGATGTCGCCGTTTTTCACCGCCTCAATCGCCTTTTCGGCCAGCGGTTTGGTTTTTACAAACCACTGAAGGCTGAGGTTGGGTTCAACCACGGTTTTGCATCGATAGCATTCGCCGACGGCATGATGGTACGGCTTCACCTCTTTCAAAAAACCGAGCGCCTGCAGATTTTCTACAACCGTTTTTCTGCACTCCTCTCGCGACAGTCCAAGATAAGCGTCCGGGACGTTTATCATCCGCCCCTTTTCGTCCATCACGGTTACCGTTTCCAGGCCGTGCCTTTTTCCGATTTCAAAATCGTTCGGGTCGTGCGCCGGGGTTATTTTCAGGGCGCCGGTGCCGAAACCGATTTCAACGTAAGTGTCGGCTATAACCGGTATCATCTTTTCGACAATCGGCAGTTTTACCTGTTTGCCGATAAACTTGGCGTACCGCTCGTCTTCCGGGTTTACGGCCACGGCCGTATCGCCCAGCATCGTTTCCGGCCGGGTGGTGGCTATGGTAAGAACGCCGCTCCCGTCCGACAGCGGGTAATCTATCTCGTACAGATGGCCTTTCCTTTCGTGGTATTCCACCTCAAGATCGGAAAGAGCCGTATGGCACCTGATGCACCAGTTCGTTATGTATTTTTCCCGATATACCAGCCCCTCTTCATAAAGGGTAACGAACACCTCCCGAACGGCGCGCGACAGCCCGTCATCGAGAGTGAACCTTAAACGTTCCCAATCGCACGAAGCGCCGACCTCTTTGAGCTGTTCGATAATTTTCCCGCCGTATTTTTCCTTCCACTCCCAAACCGTCTCGACGAACTTTTCCCGCCCCACGTCGTGGCGGCTTTTGCCCTGCCGGGCCAGCTCGCGCTCAACCACGTTCTGAGTAGCGATGCCGGCGTGGTCGGTACCCGGCATCCAAAGCGTGTTGAAACCGCTCATCCGCTTGTGGCGTATCAGAATATCCTGCAGGGTGATATCGAGGGCGTGGCCGAGGTGAAGGGAGCCTGTTACGTTCGGAGGCGGAATCACTATCGCGAACGACGGGCGGTCGTCTTCGTCCTTTGCGTGAAAGTAGCCTTTATCAAGCCAGAAGTCGTACCATTTGCGGCCGACCTCTTTGGGATCGTAACGTTTGCTTAATTCCATTCTGCTTTTCCCATTTTTAAAACTTTTTCATACCGGAAGAATGGTGATTCTACATCAGGAAAGGAAAATTGTTTATTTTTCATTTCTCCGCCGGTTCGGAACTTGCACCCCAGCCGGTTTTTCCGGTTTCCGAATAAAATTCCTCTATCGCGGATTTTACGCCTTCCTTGATTACAGCTTGCAGTTCCTTTTTTACGAACTCTTCCATATGCTTTTCAACTGCCGACATAACTTTTTGCTCAACTTTTTTCGCCAGCGCTTCCATGAAATCGGAAGTCGGCGCCGCATCCGGCGGTTCAACCACCGGCTCCGCCGGTCGTTCTTGAATGATTATCTCCTCCGCTTCTTTTTCCGTCTCTTCCTGAATTTCGATTTCCGGCTCAATTTCTATCTCTTCGATATCCAGCACGATTTCGTCTTCCTGCTCTTCGCTTTTCTTTTCTTCGGGCGCTTCCGTCGCCGGAAACTTTTCCGCATCAAGAATAAGAGTTTCCTCCGGCTCTCCGCCTGTCGTTTCAGTTTCCGCCTCCGGTTGGGCAACAACCGATTCAGGAGCCAATATCAAGCTGGAAACTTCTTCTTCCGGCCCGGAAACAACCTGCTCCGGCGTGAGAGCCAGCATATCGGCCTGCGTTTCCTACCCTGCGGCTTTTCGTATCGCGTCCATAAGTTCGTCTGCCTTGAAAGGTTTTCTTAGATATCCGTCAACGCCCGCACCGGCGGCTTCGGTCTTGCCGATATACTCCATTTCTCCCGAAAGGAGAATAAAAGGTATTTGGGAAAAAACCTTGATGCGCCTGCAAAGTTCCAGGCCGTTAATCTCTGCCAGACTATTGTCCGCTATAATGACATCCGGTTTTTCCGAACTCACGGCGTCTAGCGCCTCCTGCCCGTCGGCGGCGAAACGAACTTCGACATCTTCCTTGTCCATAATAGCCCGCGCGACCTGTCGAACCGTTTCCGAACCGTCGGCGAATAGAAGTTTTATCCCCATAATTTATCCCAAAAAATCTATAAACGAAAAACTATAGTTTATATCTATTTTTCGGCAGGGGTCATGGGAAAGTTGCCGGACGGGAGACAGGCTTCTCCCCTAATCGAGCATATCTTCAAAGACGATGGGCGCTTCCTCGGCAAGTTGCCGTAGAATCTCCGAACAGATTTCGCGGATTTCCCACTGCGCCGCTTTTTCTTTTCTCAGCCCCAGCAGATGCCGCCATTCGCGAAAATTGGCGGAAACGACTATCTCGGAAACCGCGGCGTTGGGTAAAACATATCGCGCGTCCTCTTTCCTCATGCCGATTGCCTTAAGCTTTGTGTAAGCCTCCTGGGAATGACTCATAAGCTCTTTGTATATCTCAAGCGCCTCCGGGTTTTGCGCTATGGCGGGAGGAGTAACGTAGCGGAAGGCTGTTTCTTCCACGTAGCGCTGTGACTGCTGGGAAAACGACGCCAGCCTGTGCCGTACAATCTGATGGGTAAACGCCCGCGAACCGCCTTTTATACGGAAAGTGGCCGAAGCGTGCTCCAGAACCGAATGATGCCCGCTTTTTGTTATCATGCGGATGAATTTTTTTGCGGACTCTTCGCTCACCTTGTCGAAAGAGAGATAGCAGGTACGCCCGGCCTCTTCTATAACTCTAGCGGCGTTGGGAGTAATCGCCACCATATCGACCTCGGCGGTTCCCGCCTTGCCCGACCTTATTATCTGACACGCATTAGACATTTTGGGTAAGTTTCACACAATCATCCGCTCAAATCAAACATGGAAAAGAAAAATCCTTTTTTAAAGCCGGGTATGGTAAAAATTCCTATCTCGATTTATTGAAAGCAGGTGTATGAAAGGAATGATACTCGCCGCAGGGTTCGGCAACAGGCTGAAACCGCGCACTGAAACCGTCCCCAAGCCGCTCTTCCCCATCGGCGAAACGAACATGATAAAAAATGCCGTCGGCTATCTGGCGGCAAACGGCATAAAAGATATCGCCATAAACCTGCACCATCTCCCGTTGTTGATAAAAAAAGAGCTCTCTTCAGGCGTGCCGGCGAATCTGAACCTGCGCCTGATTGAAGAAAAAGAAATAATGGGCACCGCAGGCGGAATAAAGGGTGCGGAAGATTTTATCGGGAACTCCGTTTTCGCCGTGCTCAATAGCGACATACTTATCGACATCGATATAGCCGAAGTCGCGGCAGTCCACGAGGCCAATGAAGCCATGGCTACCCTTGTCGTAAGAAAAAATCCGCACCCGGAGCGCTACGGTATTCTTTCTATCGATACAGGAGGACGGCTGGCGCGCTTCCTGAATACGACCATCCCGGAATACAGGGAAGAAAATCTTGTTGCCGAAATAAAAATGTTTACCGGGCTGGCCGTCTATTCGCCGGAGATTTTCAGCCATATTCCAGCCGGACGGCCGGTTGATCTAGCCTCGGAAATTCTCCCCGCGCTGGTTAAAAACGGCTTTCCGGTTTATACTTGTAATCAGACTGGTTACTGGGCCGATATTGGCACGCCGGAAGGCCACGCGGCCGCCCAAAACGACGTTGAGGCCGGCCGCTTTCGGATTTACACAATACAGACATAGCAGGAAAAACAATGAAAGGCATCTTCTACAGCGGCAAACTGGAATACCGCGAAAATATTCCCAAACCTGTCCGCCCGGCAGGCGAAGCTCTGATAAAGGTTTTGAAAGCCGGCATCTGCCGAACAGATCTGGAAATCGCCGCCGGATATCTTGATTTTACCGGCATACCCGGGCATGAATTCGTCGGCATGGTGGAAGAAGCCGATGACGGCTCGCTGGTAGGTTGCCGGGTTGTCGGCGAGATAAACTGCGGTTGCGGTGACTGCCCGGAATGCCGGACAGGCAATCACAACCATTGCTCCAAACGGACGGTGCTGGGCATTCAGGGACGCGATGGGGCATTCGCGGAATATATGACGCTACCGGAAAAGAATCTTTACGTCGTGCCCGACCATATTTCGGATGATGAAGCGGTGTTTATTGAACCGCTGGCGGCCGCGTTCCGCCTCGCTGAGCAGATAAAAGTGCTCAATAACGATGTGCTTGTTTTAGGCGACGGCAAGCTGGGAATTCTTATCGCCCAAGTGCTGGCATACTTCAGGGCTGATGTAACTTTATGTGGAAAACACCCTGAAAAAATGTCTCTTATAGAAAACAAAACTATTAACACCGTAACCCCCGCAGAGCTTGCCCCCGCAAGAAAATTTTCGGTGGTGGTGGAAGCCACCGGCCGGGCGGAAGGGCTTGAAATTGCGTTTGAGCGCATAAGGCCGCGGGGCAGGCTGGTTTTAAAATCTACGGTGGCCAAGCCGTCGCAGATAGATTTCAACAGGCTGGTGATAGACGAAATTACGATAATCGGTTCCCGGTGCGGCCCTTTCGAGCAGGCGATAGCCCTTCTTGAAACGGAAGCCGTGAAAGTAGCCCCTCTCATAGAAAAAACCTTCCCCCTTGAAAAAGGGATAAAGGCTTTTTCGCGCGCCGGGGAACCGGGAACTCTGAAAATTCTTATCGGCTGATGTTACCTGTACTTTTTCAAATCGGGCCGATAACCATTTACACCTACGGCCTGATGGCGGCTACCGGCTTTATCGTAGCTTCCATGTTGCTGTCCCGCCGCGCCAAGATAGAAGGAGAGGATCCCCAGTTAGCGCTTGACCTCGCATTTTATCTCATAGTAGCGGCGCTAATCGGTTCGCGACTGTTTTACGTGATAATCGAATACAGGCAGTACCTTCACGACCCGCTCGGGATGTTCAAAATATGGAAAGGAGGGCTGGTTTTTTACGGAGGATTTATCGCGGCGGCGCTTACCGGGTTCTGGTTCGTCAAAAAGCATAACCTCAATCCTTGGAAGTTCGCCGACCTGGCGGCTCCGTCCATAGCCTTAGGGCACGCTCTCGGCAGAGTCGGCTGTCTGGGTGCCGGTTGCTGTTACGGCAAAGCTACCGACTCGCCCATAGGGATAGTGTTCACCGACCCCAAATCGCTGGCGCCTTTGCATATTCCACTTTATCCCACGCAGATATTTTCGTCGCTAAACGAACTGTTTATTTTTATCGTTCTCATCACGGTACGCCCCCGCAAAAAATTTCATGGACAGCTTTTTTTACTCTGGATGATGCTGTACGCGGTTGGAAGATTTATTATTGAAATTTACCGTGGCGATCCGCGCGGGCAGATCGGCGCGCTAAGCACCTCCCAAGCCGTAGCCATCCCGGTTTTCCTGATAGCCGGCGGTCTTATGATCCGCCTGCTCCGAAAAGCTTCGGCCTCCAACGCCTGAAATAAAATCTTTTCGCTCTCCGCCAGACCGGATTCCATGACGCCGGTCTTATAATATAAAAATGATTAAGGAAATTCGGGTGACGGTCGAGCCGTGGGAAACCGACCGAAGAATCGACAGGTTTCTCACCGACAGGCTTGAAGGGTTTACGCGTACAGCGATAGCAAGGCTTATCAAAAGCGGCAACGTTCTTCTGGACGGAGGCGAAATTCCGCCGAGCCATCCAACGAAAGCCGGTGAAGAGTATGTAATCCTGCCGATTCAGCCTGAAGAAACGGAAATAGCCGCCGAAGATATACCGCTGGATATCGTGTACGAGGATGAAGATATCGTTGTTATAAACAAAAAGGCGGGGATGGTGGTTCACCCGGCCAAAGGCAATTACACCGGAACGCTCGTGAACGCCCTCCTCCACCACTGCCGGAATCTTTCCGGCATAGGCGGCAAAATACGCCCCGGCATAGTTCATCGGCTCGACAAAGATACATCGGGGCTGATTGTTGTCGCCAAAAACGACCGCGCCCACAATTCCTTAAGCGGGCAGATAATGTCTCACGATATGGGCAGGGAATATCTCGCCGTGGCGCGCGGAGGTCTGTTGGAGGAGAAAGGAATAATCGATAAACCTATCGGACGGCATCCCAAATACAGGAAAAAAATGTCTACAAGAAGCAAAAAGCCGAAAGAAGCGGCAACCGAATATGAAACGCTCGAAAGTTTTGAGGAAGCCACGCTTCTGAAGGTAACACTTCAAACGGGAAGAACGCACCAGATAAGAGTTCACCTCTCGTCCATCAACCATCCCCTGCTGGGAGACGCGGTTTACGGAAAAAAAACAAGTTCTCTAATTAAAAGGCCGGCCCTTCACGCGGTGCGGCTGAAACTGGTTCATCCCTCTACGGAAGAAAAAATGGAATTTTCCGCGCCGGAGCCGGAAGATTTTCGCAACCTTTTAAAAGCGTTGCGCAGAAAAGCTGAAAGTTAGTCGCCGGAATAAACCCTGAAATTATCCTTGCCGCCGCGTTTGGCAAGGTACATAGCATCATCGGCTTTCTTGATGAGCGTTTCCGGGTCGGCGCCGTCGCGGGGGAAAAG
>JAJRYM010000226.1 GCA_024275775.1 Nitrospirota bacterium | reverse complement strand
GCGTGGTTAGCGGGCGGGCCATCTGACACGGTATGCCCCGCCGATGCGCACAGCACCAGCGAAAAGAGCAATACCGTAAGCAGAGCGGTGAGGGGTCGTTTTAATCTGATATTCATAAAATTATTGTACCACAAACAAGCATCATACCATAAACGGGATGGTCGGGGTCAGGACTTTTCGTTAAGCAGGATATCCAGAATTTTTTCACGGGTGGAAGTTTCGAGCGGATAGGATACGAAAACCCGCACCCTGCCCTTTCTGTCGAGGTAGATGGCGGTGGGGAAAAAACGGAAATAGACCGGCGCTTTTCCTCTCACTATGGCGGTGCTGAAAGGAACCCCCCCCGCTTTAATAAGGCTGTTTACGTCGTCGCGGGGCGAATTAACCGCTATGCCGAAAGCCTGGAATCCTTTGTCGCGGTATTTTTCGATTGTTTGCCGCAACTGGCGCATCTCCTTTTCGGCCGGTTCGGAAATGGTGGACCAGACGTAGATAAGGGTAACCTTCCCGTGAAAATTCTTTGAGGCGATTGTTCCGCCGTCCATCGAGTCGATCCAGAAACTCTTTATCCGCCTAGCTCTGTCCGGCTTTAAAACTATTACTTTGTCGACAACGGCAAGCCGGTCCTTTTTCATCGATTTCAGCCAATAGGCCGGCTCGACGGTTTTCTGATAGTTGGGCGCGTAGAGGTTCGGCAGTTTGAGATTAAGGAAAAATTTCTCCTCGGCGATTCTGTTGGCTATCATGGCTGTTCCGATAAAACCGATTACCAGAAGAACCAGCAGGATTTTCTGCTTCATGCGAGGCGATTCTAGCGCATACCGCCGAAACAATCAAAGAACTGTCGTCGCAACGGCAATATCATCCTCTTCACCGCGGCCCCCTTGCCGGCGAAAAGGGCGCTTGCCATCTCTCTCTCTGCCGCATACAATAGTGGTAATAATTCATACTGGATTGGAGGTTCGCAAATGGCCACGGCTGTAAAAAAAACCATTTCCCTGCCGCCGGATCTCGCCAGAGAGGTTGAGGATCTCGCCAAGTCGGAAGGCAAGACGTTGAGCGGTGTAATTCAGGATGCTTTACGCGCGTCGCGCGCCGCTCGATTGAACAAAGAGTATAAAAACATTCAGGGCTTCTGGAGCCGCAAGGCAAAGGAAAAAGGCATTCTTACGGAAAAGACTCTCGAACGCTATCTTCGCAAGTGAGAGCGGTTTTCGATACCAATATATTCGTTTCCGCTTTTGCGGTGCCGCGCGGCCGCGCCGAGGAAGCTCTGCTCAAGGCTGTACAGGGCGATGTTCGGCTCTTGGTGTCGAAACCGATAATCCATGAACTGCTGGCGGTTTTGGCCCGAAAATTCGCTTACGATAAAGAAGAGCTTGCCAGAATCGCCGTCTATCTTTCCGAGCTCGGGGAAATGATTCGGCCGGGGCGTAAGATTAGCGCTCTCTCCGACGAGCCCGACAATCGTATTCTTGAATGCGCCAATGCAGGAAACGCGGATATGATAGTTACCGGGGATAAAGCTATGCTGAGGCTGGGTGAATACAACGGTGTTGCAATCGTTACATTAAAAAAGTTTATAGAATCCTTTTGATCTCGCGGCAACGTCGATGCGCAACTCCGGCTTCAACTCTTGCAACCCCTTGTCGCGGCAGTGATAATCAAAAACTCTTGAAGATTTTTTCTCCGTGCGACATACTAAAAAAATGCACAAAGAACTCAAACAGCTTGCGGATGAAATACAAGAACTTCGGCGAAAACGGAACGCCGTGATTCTCGCCCACAACTACCAGCGCGACGAGATTCAGGAAATCGCCGACTACTGCGGCGACTCGCTTGAGCTCAGCAGGCTGGCGGCGGAGAGCGCGGCGGACGTTATAGCGTTCTGCGGGGTGCATTTCATGGCGGAAAGCGCCGCCATACTTTCGCCCGATAAAACGGTGCTCTTGCCGAACGGGGATGCCGGCTGTCCGATGGCGGATATGATTACGGCCGAAGGGCTGAGAGCGAAGAAAAAGGAGCTGAACGGTACGCCGATTGTCTGCTACGTCAATTCATCGGCGGACGTGAAAGCGGAATCGGATATCTGCTGTACTTCGGCCAACGTCGTATCGGTGGTGAACAGCCTTCCGGGCGATTCGGTTTACATGGTGCCGGATATGAACCTCGCCAAATTCGCCGCGAAGAAAACCGATAAGAAAGTAGACTGGTGGAAAGGCTTCTGCCCCACCCATCAGCTTGTTACGCCGAGCGAGGTAAGAGGGATGCAGGAAAAACATCCCGGCGCGCCGCTTGTCGTTCATCCTGAATGCAGAGAAGATGTTCTCGCGCTGGCGGATGAGGTAAGAAGCACCAGCGGCATATACCGCTTCGCCGAGGAAACTAACGCGAAAACGATTATCGTAGGCACCGAGCTTGGCATTCTTTACCGATTGCGGAAGCAGAATCCGGATAAGGAATTTATCCTTTTATCCCCCAACCTTGTCTGCCCCAACATGAAGATAACCACGCTGGAAGATTTGCGCGACGCGCTCAGGGATATGAAGCACGTTATCCGCGTGGAAGAGCCGGTTCTTTCCGGCGCCAGAACGGCGCTTGAGCGGATGCTGGCCGTTCCGCGCGATAATTAGTTCCCCGGCCTGAGCCGGATTCTTAAGGCATTTATTCCCTGCCGAATGACAATAGTCTTAAATTTCATGTTAATATGAAATCGGCATCACACCTTAGGGAGGAAAATGAAACCGCAAAACTCCGGCGCGCCGAAACTTAATTCATTAAAAACGGCGCTTTTTTTCAGGCCTGCTCCTATAATCGCGCTGGCTCTTCTGGCGATTATCATCTTTCTTCCGTATTCGCTTTATAAGCGCGACAGGGAAATGATTGAAAAAAATGTGTATACCCAGGCCAAACTGATTACAAGATCTCTTTTCCTGGCCATGTCGTCCGATAACCATACAGAAAAAATCGGAAAGTTGGCGGACAGTTTGGGGGAAATCGGCGATTTTCGCCTGAGACTGTTTCCAGGGGAGTCGGTTATCAGCCAGTTCGGCGAAAAGAACGGCCACAAACCGGCCGATCCGATTGAAACGGACATCCTTCAGGGGAAGCGGGAAAGATTTTCCGAACTGCGGGGTTATGTTTATCAATCTGTCTTCCCCTTTAAATCGTACGGGCCGTGCGGGAAATGCCATATCCAGTCAAACGGCAAGCCGGTAGCGGCGGGTACTGTGCTGGGCGCGGCCAAAATAGTGCTTGATGCCGGCGAGATGCGCGGCGCCTTCATCACCATGATAATAAACACGATGATCGGGCTGGTTGTGGCTATCGTAGCCCTTCTAATAGCCAATATTTTAAACTTCAACAGGAATGTTCTGGAACCCTTAAGCCGGATAACCGCAAATATCACGAGTATGGAAAAAGAACATTTCGATCTTTCTTTTCCAGAGCCGACTTCCGTCGAAATGGCAGTTTTGGTGAATCAGCTTGAAAAAACCGCCGAGGCCCTTAAGCAGAAAAAACAGGCGACGGAATCAGCGCTGGAAAAACAGAAGCAGATTACCGAAGAAGTGCGGGCTTATGCGCTTGAGCAGGCCTACCATATAGGCATCAAGAACGAGGAAAATCTCCGCGAGATCGTAGGCAGGTTCGATAAGGCCGTGAAAATGCACGGAAGGGGAGAAATTCTGCCGAGCGTTTTTCAATTGGTCGAAAAGGAGCGCAAAGAGATAACGCTTGCAAACGACATGAGCCTTATCAAACCGGCTACTTTCTATCTGACCGGCCTGATTCCCGAACAGGGCGACAAGGTTAAAAGGGGCGCCGTGGAGCTTGCCATGCAGGAGGCTATCACCAACGCGATGGTTCACGGCAACCTTGAAATAGAGTCAATAATAAAGGATGAGGAGCCGGAAAAGTTCAAGGCGCTTGTTAACGAGAGAATAAACATTGAGCCATACAGCGATAGAGTTGTCAGAATAAGCTTTCAGTACAGCAACCGTAAAGCGGTCTTCACCGTGGCCGATGACGGCAAAGGGTTCGACTGGCGCGG
>JAJRYM010000225.1 GCA_024275775.1 Nitrospirota bacterium | reverse complement strand
TGGCCTACAAGCCCGCTTTTAAGGTGGGAATCGCCATTGCCGTCCTGCCTGTCGTGAAGCCACTGCCCGCGAGGCACCAGTTTTTTGAGCAGAGTAATCATATCGGTCGGTACGGACGGGTCCCAGTTTTCCTGAATCATCAGGCCGCCGGTGGCGCCCTGCGCGAAAACCGATACTATACCGTTGCGGATACCGCTTTCCTCGACTATGTTTTTAACCTCGTCGGTTATATCGACCAGCTCTTCCCGGCCGGATGTGCTGATGTTTATTTCTTTCCTCATGTTGTGATTATAAACCTTTGGCCACCGCTTTTTTAACTGCTTCTACGGCGGTAAAGGAGCCGGTGACGAGTATCGGAGATTTGCCGGTGAGGAACGGGCGAATATCGCCGTTTCGGTTCGCTACCGCCCGTATGCCTATTTGCCGGGCGGCCGAAGCCACCTCCGCCGCCGGAATGACGCGGAAATCGTCCGGGCTGATGCAGGCCATTCTGTCCGTGGCGGGCGCGAGAAGTTTCAGCATTCCATGATAGTTTTTCCCTTTTAAAACGCCGAACACCACCTTGAGTTTTCTGTCGGGATAGTGGCGGGTGATATTGCGCACAAGCTCTTTTACGGCCGGGGGGTTGTGGGCGACATCGTAAACGATTTCCCTGCCGTTAAACCGTTCCACCTCGAACCTGCCGGGAAGAACATTTCTTGAAATGCCCGTTTCGATATTTTCCGGCGAAACCTTTACTCCGGCCGACGCCAGCACCGCCTGCGCGGCCAGGGCGGAATTTTCGAGCTGGAACGCGCCGGGCATGGCCGGTTTCAGCTGTAGGCGAAGGCCGAGGTTAGACACAAACAGCCCTTGGCCGGTAACTTTAAAATCCCTGCCCAAAAGCGATAGCGGCGCTTTTCTTTCTTCAGCTATTCGGATAATGACGTTTCGCACCGATTTCTGCTTCACCCCGCAAATTACAGGCCTCCCCGATTTTATAATGCCCGATTTTTCAAAAGCGATTTTCGCCACGGTTTTCCCTAAAAACGCGGTATGTTCCAGCGATACGCCGGTAATGACGGAGACAAGCGGTTTTATTACGTTGGTGGCGTCGAACCTGCCTCCCATGCCGGTTTCCATAACGGCAACGTCCACTCCCCTCTCGGCGAAGTGGCATATCGCCAGAGCGGTTGTCCACTCGAAAAACGTTACCTTTTTCGGCACGTCGGCTCCGTTTTCCAGAGCTTTTTTATATACGCCGCCCATCCGCGCCAGCATTTCAGAAATTTCCTTTTTGGCAATCATCCTGCCGTTTACGGTTATTCTTTCGCGGTAATCGCTTACGTGGGGTGAGAAAAACGCGCCGGTAGCGTACCCGGCCTCCATTAGAATGCGGGCGATACCGCCCACCGTGGAGCCTTTGCCGTTAGTGCCTGCGACATGGAAAAACTTTGTCCGTTTTTGAGGATTTCCCAAAACTTTCAGCAGTTTCCTGATTGGAGGCAGGGCGGGGCGTATCCCCATCCTGCGGCAGGCGAACAGCTCTTTTATCTGCGCGTTGTAGGTTTTATTCGAAAACATATCCTGTACAATAACGGTTTTGGGAAAAACCATGATAATACACGCGATTGTTGCCAGTGAAAAACGGAATGTACCGTTCGGGTTACCTTCGAATTGCAAACCTGCCGTATGAATATGCTGAAATACAGCTCCCTTGCCGCGATTTTCGCCGTTCTGCTTTCCATCGCCGCCTGCGAACAGAAATCGAGCGCCGAAAAAAAGACAAAAGCCGAACCGACAAACGTGGAGATTTTTCGCATTGAACCGCAAACCATAGTGAAACACTATACGGCCTCGGCCATTCTGGAAGGGAATGAAGAGGCTCTCGTAACCGCCTCTATTTCCGGAGAGATTAAAAAGTTTTATGCGGATAAAGGGGCGCATGTGAAAAAAGGGGAGAGGCTGGCTCTCATCGACCCGTCCGACTACAGGCTGTCCGTGAAAAAAGCGGAGGCCGTTGTTGAAGGAAAGCGGCTGGATTTTAACAGGAAGAAAGACCTGCTTGCGCGCGAAGCCGTTTCACGAGCCGAGTACGACGCCGCCGAAACCGAGTTGAAACTTGCCCAAACGGCTCTTGAGCAGGCCGGGCTGAACATGGAAAGAACGGTCGTTAAAAGCCCGCTTTCCGGACAGGTTACAGACAGGTTTAACATGATAGGCAAGCGGGTTGCTCCGGGGGAGAGGCTTTTCAGAATCGTGAATACCGACTCCCTTAAAATGAATATCGCGCTTTCCGATAAAGAGGTGGTTTATCTTCACAATAATGACCGCGTGGAGGTTATAGTGGATGCGTGGCCCGGCGCGCGCTTCGCCGGAAGCATCAAATCGGTAAGAATAAGCCCGGACGCGAGTACGGCATCTTTCCCCATTGAAATCGAGATTAAAGGAGACGCCAGGCTCAAACCCGGAATGGTTGCCAGAGTAAGGCTTAAAGGGAAGGTGCTGGCAGGACTGATTCTAGCGCCTATGGAGGCCGTCGTCGAACGGCTTGGGTCGCACTACGTTTTCTTATACGATAACGGCTACGCGAGACTGCGCCTGATAACACAAGGAAAAAGATACGGCGAATTAACCGAAATTTTGGACGGGCTTAAAACCGGCGATACGATAATCCGGGTGTTCGGCCCCAGAATGAAGGACGGCGCGCCGGTAAACGCGGTAAACATGGGAGGCGCGACCAAAGATATGTAACCTTTTCCGGCCGGAATATTGCGAGATTGCGGGCAAGTATCGGCAGAATTTTCTACCGATGCTTCAGCGCGGGCAAGGCCGGGTTAATTTCCATTTTACTTGTTATATACTTATGCTTTCCGTTTAATGAACTACAAAATCTTTCTGGTAAGGTAGGATGAATAAAGCTTTGAGCACCATTCTGGTGGCCGATGACGAGCAGAGCATGGTTGAGATGATCGAGATCATGCTGGAAGGGGAAGGGTACCTAATATATAAGGCCACCAGCACCGAAGAAGCCGAAAAGGTTCTCGATTCGAAAGATATCGATCTGGTCATATCCGACATGAAAATGCCGAGCTCCGGCGGTATCGGCGTACTGAAAGCTTCACTTCAAAGGGACAGAGTCCGGCCGGTGATAATGATTACGGCCTACGCTTCGACGGAAAGCGCCGTTGAGGCCATGAAACTGGGAGCGGTGGATTACATCACCAAACCTTTCAATCTTGAAGAGATGAAGATAATCGTTAAAAACGCTCTTGAAAGACGGCGGCTGGAAATGGAAAACACCGCCCTTAAACGCCGGCTTAAAAAGAAAACCGGCATCAAGGAGATAATCGGCAATTCAAAAGAGATACAGGCCGTAAGGGCAATGATACTCAGAGTGGCGGAGAGCAACGCCACCGTTCTAATCACCGGTGAAAGCGGAACCGGCAAGGAGCTGATAGCGTCCGCTATCCATGCTCATTCACCAAGAAGCGGCAAGCCGTTTTTATCCATCAACTGCGGGGCCATGCCGGAACAGCTTCTGGAAAGCGAGCTGTTCGGCCATGCCAAGGGCGCCTTTACCGGCGCTACAACCGATAAAACGGGACTTCTTGAAGCGGCAGACGGCGGAACGTTTTTTCTGGATGAAATCACGGAGATGCCGCTTTCTCTGCAGGTAAAACTGGTAAGGGCGATTCAGGAAAAGGAAATCCGCCGCGTCGGAGATATCAAGGATATGCGGCTGGACGTTAGGTTCATAGCGGCCACTAACCGGGATCCCGAAGAGGCGATTCAAAACGGTACATTCAGGGAAGATCTTTTCTACCGCCTTAACGTAGTGCATTTAAAGGCGCCGCCGCTTCGGCATAGAGCGGAAGATATTCCCATATTCGCCAAACATTTTCTGGATAAATTTAACGCCATGAACAACCGGAAAATCCGGGGGTTTACTCAGGAAGCTATGAAAGTATTGGAAGCATACAGTTGGCGGGGGAACGTGCGAGAGCTTGAAAACGTTGTTGAACGAACGGTTGTGCTTGAAACGGCGGATTTGATAAATCCGGAGAACCTTCCGGAAAATATCCGGTTCCCGTCGTTCGATACGAATAGAGTGCAAATCCCCGACAGCGGAGTGGATTTGGAAAAGCAACTGACCGAGATGGAAAAAACAATGATTACCAAGGCGCTCGAACAGACTTCAGGTTCAAAAAAGAAAGCCGCAGAACTGTTGAACATGAATCTGCGCTCCCTCCGCTACAAGTTAAGCAAGTATGGCATCTCGCGTTAGATTTTTCGCGGCGTGCGTTACGGCGTTGCTTTTCCTTTCGACCGGCTGTGCCACCATGCACCGTAAAAAACCGGAAGAGCCGTCTAAAGTTTACGCCAAAGAAGCCACAAAGGCCGCCACAGGAAAAACAAAACGACCGCCGGCATACCGAGGCCCTCGGCGCACGCATCCTCCACAGCCGGCAATCAGAAAAACGGAGGAGCAGGCACAGGTTTACACGCTTGCGGAAGATATGGATGTTACTCAAAACTACCCGACCGCGCCCGAAGCGGCCGGCGCGTGGTACCGGCTGGGCAGGCATGACATGGAGCTCCGCGACTTCCGCTCGGCCGTGGACAAGCTTGAAAAAGTCGTGCTTTGGTTTCCGGACGATCAGGTTTCTCTCGATGCGTATATAAGTATGGGCGCAAGCCTGGTTTATCTGAGGAAATTCGATGAAGCCGCGCCGATTCTCACAAAAGCGCTGAGGAAAGCCCGCACGCCGGAGCAGGAATCTGCGATTCTCTATCATCTTGGAGAAAGCGAATATCTTCAGGGAAAATTTCTGCCCGCCCTAAGACGGTTTGTGGAATGCCATAACGTCGAGGGTTCCTTTCGCCGACAGTCCGAACGGCGGATAAGGCTGATTCTAAAAACCTCGCTTTCGGAAAAAGAGCTGATCGAAGTAACCACGGAATACAACGTGAACTTTCCGGCCGAGCAGGCGTTTGAAGAGCTAGTAAAACTGTACGGGCGCAAAGGCGATATGCGAAGCCTTGCAAAAACGAGAGAAATAGCTTCCAGCCTGTTTCCGGGAATGGCGGTTCCGAAACAGAGGGAGGAAAAAGCTCCGGAACAGGGTGTGACCATTGGCGCCCTGCTCCCGCTATCGGGAGACGACGCGCTGAAGGGAAGCGAGGCTTTAAGAGGCATTCAGCTGGCCTTTTCGATGAACAGCGCGATAGTGGCCGAAAAAGGAATAAGACTCTCCATAAAAGATACCGCAAGTACAGCCGATCCGTCCGCGCAAGCCGCGGATGAGATGGGGGCGGACCAATCGGTGATAGCGGCAATAGGTCCGTTTGGGGAAAGAACTCTGGAGGCGGCCATTGAAACAGCCTGGAATTACGGCTTGCCGTTGCTTTCCCCCGCTGAAGTATCCCAAGTATATGAACCTGCGACGGAACTTCTTTTCCCCATAGGCCTTACCGGTAGCAGTGAGGGGGAAATACTGGGCAAACTGGCGGTTGAAAACCTGGGCGCTTTCCGCGTGGCCGTTTTGTACCCGGAAAACAGCCGCGGAATGAAATTGCTCACTGCGTTCAGCAGAACGGTACGCTCTCTGGGAGGTGAAATCATAGCGGAAGAACCATATAGTCCAACCGCTACCGATTACAGCGCGCAGATAAAAAAATTTGGAGGAATGAGCGATTCAACCATCCGGAAAATTATCATGAAAATGATAGATAAAGATAAAGCAAAATACTGGTTGGAAGACGAGCATGATTACGATTTTGAGTACATCGGCAAAACCCCGGAGGAAATTAACGATATTCTTGAATTACGATACCAGCGTAAACCTTCAATGCCGTATATTTCCAGATATGGATCGATTCCGCTTGAAAAAGATAATTTTTCAATCGGCTTGCGATTGAACTACGATGCCGTTTTCATCCCCGCCGATTATAAATCCGCCGGCCTGATACTGCCGGAACTGGCCTTTTACAATATTTCCGGGGCGCAGGTTATCGGAAGCAGTCTTTACGCATCGCGTGAACTTGCGAAGGCCGGAAGATATGCCAACAACGTGGTGTTTCCAGCGGAATTTCTGCCTGAACTGAAAAGATTCGCGGTCCAAAACTTTATCACCGACTATCGGAACTCATTCGGGGGGGAACCCGGTCTGGAAGCGGCCAGAGCTTATGATGCCGTCAACATACTTATATCGCTCATACGCGACGGCGCCGACACAAGAACCGCAATCATAAACGCGCTGAACAGCCTGGAACCGTACACCGGCGTCAGCGGAGAATTTTACGCAGGTCTTCACAATAAAATGGAAAAAATGCCATTCCTGATTACTCTACAACACGGCCGGTTTGTTGAATTTAAACCGTAACGCGAAAAAAGACGCTGGCTACTGAAATTTCTTATTGAAAAGCTCTATAATTTTATCGGTGATATCCACCGTATCGTCGTAATAGACTATGGACCCGGGCACTCCGGGCGCCTGACGGCCACCTTCGAATATTACCGTGTAACCTTCCTTCGCGGCGTATTCGTTCAGCACTTTCGATAAATCCCTGTACATCGCCTCGGCGCTCATTTTTTGCAGTTCGATCAGTTCGGAGCTGGCGTCCTCCTGATATCTTTTGAGATCGCGCGTCAGTTTGCGGAGCTTGTCTTCCCTGGCGGCTCGGGTGGTCGCATCCAGCATGAACGCGTCCTGCTTGAGCTCGGCGCTCATTTTTTTGAGTTCGTTGTTCTTTTTCTGCAAAATTCCATATTCTTTTTGCCGCTTTTTTTTCATTTTTGCGACTATCGCCTTGCCCTTGTTCGTCTTATTCATCGCCTGTTGCATATCCATAACGCCTATCTTTAAGCCGTCTGCGGCCTCGGCCCGAACGGATAAACAGGCAACAGCTAAAACACCAAGCAAAATGACAAATATCTTTTTCATGCATCTCTCCTTTTCACACTGTTAAAATTCGACGCCGCCGAAGCCAAGCTGAAACTCCGTTGGGGATTCTCCCTCTTTCCTGTCCAGTTTAAAGCCCCACGATAAGTTGATTCTGCCCATAGGAGAATTGAACCTAACTCCGAATCCATAATCGTGCCGCATATTGGATAAATCGAACCTGTTACTCGTCGTCCGGGAAAGGTCGCCTTCCGTCCCATAAACCTGGCCCCTATCATAAAAGAGGAAGCCGCTTATGCCACTACTAAAAGGGTAGTTTAACGAAAGATTGAATAAAAGTGAAGAGTCGCCGCCGATTGCCTGGCCGCTGTCATCCAGAGGGCCGACTTCATCAAAGCGGAATCCCCTCATCCTTGCCGTCCCCAAAAGAAAATTCTCAAACAGGGGAAGTTCCTTGTTCTTGAGTCCCTCGGCAAACCTGATTTCGGTATGTATCTGGAAAACAAATTCTTTCGGCAGAGGAAAATATTTACTCCCATTAAAAACCAGCTTGTAAAAATCAAGCTCTCCGCCAAGATACGTAGCCGCCAGGGTGGCGGAAGTAGTGGCGCGGAAACCTTCACGCGGAAAAGTAAAATCGTCGCGCGTATCGACGATGTAAGTAGGCGTAAGCATTCCGATGACATTCCTGCCCGTCTGCGACCGCAGGAAACTGCCTGCGGTGAACAGGTCGTTTATTGTTACGGAATTATTTTGCAACTCGTATCGCAGTTTCATAAAAGCAAACTCTCCCAGCGACCTGCCGATGCCAACGCTACCGCCCTGGTCGTGGGAAGTATATGTAAATAAATTCCTGACTCTTGAGAAAAGGCTGAAGCTAAGGGAAATATCGCGGTCTCTAAACCTCGGCTCTTCCAGGCTTAGGACAAATTCGTTCCTGATGCTCGAATTCTCCGCCGACAACGTAAGCCTGCGGCCCGTACCAAGAAGATTATTCTCGCTGATGGCCGCGTTAAACGTAAGATTATCGCTTGTATTAAAACCGATTCCAAACCTGATATTGCCGGTCGGTTTTTCTGATACCCTGACATTCAGATCAATCAGGTCCGGCTCGCTACCGCTTGTCTGGTCTATTTCGACGTTTTCAAAAAAACCGGTGTTGCCGATTCTCTGTCTGGTTCGTATCATTTTCGAGCCTTGGAAAAGCTCTCCTTCATGAATCCGGAATTCCCGCCGGATAACGTTATCGTGAGTTTTCTCATTTCCCGTTATCGTAATGCGGCCTATGTAGATTTTATCGCCCGGCTCCACCTTCAGGTGAATATCGATGGTTTTCGTATCCGGATGCTCCTCGACCTTCCGCACAACGTTAGCATAGGCATATCCCATGTTGGTGTACATTTCGGTGATTTTAAAAACGCTTTGCCTGAAAGCCGACTGGTTGAAAGGCTCACCTTCTTTCAAAGTTACCTTATTTCGTATCTCCTCGGCCGAAAAGATTTTATCGCCCTCGGAGCTTATTTTGCCTACGCTGAACTGGTCTCCCTCATTAATAAAAAAGTAAACGTGTATCAGGCCGTTTTCACGGTCTATTTCTATTCTGGGTTTGTCGATTCTGGCTTTTATAAATCCGAAATCCCTGTATTTTGCTTCTATTCTCAGCCTGTCGGTTTTCAGTATTTCCCTATCGTAGTTGCCTTTGTTCGCAGTGGGGAAAAAGCCGACCTCCTTGGTTTCCATTATTTCGCGAAGCTGAAAATCCTTAAGAAATTTGTTCCCTCGGAAATATATTTTGCCGATTTTTATTTTCCGGTTTTCTTCCACATGATAAATAATATCTACCTGATAGTTTTCCACCGGAATTACAACCGGCGTTACCTCTGTAAAGTAAAATCCCCTCTTCCGGTATTTTCTTTTGATGTGTGTGATGTCCTTTGTCAAAAGATGTTTCTGGAAATACGTGCCTTTCTTGATTAGCAGGATTATCTCAAGGTCTTTCGGGGGGATATCCTTCACTCCGTCGAATGTCAGAGACCTCACAAACGGTTTCTCTGTAACCCGATAAGTGAGAATCAGGCCGTCTTCCTCTTCGTCGATGGAAAGCTCCACATCGTCGAAATATCCAAGGTCGTAAATGCGCCTTATATCCTCCCGTGTTTTCCTGACGGAATACGGTTCACCAGGCTTTGAATGGATGTAGAAGCGGATGGTGCGGCTATTCGCCCGACGACTTCCGGCAACCCTGATTTCCTTTATCTTTTTGCTGAAATCTATCGCCTGCGAGAGATGAGGAGACAAAAATGAACAGATACTGATAAACAGAATCGACCTTAATAATACGTATCCCCTCATTCCTTCCCGTATACGCCCAGATTCAGCGACCCTTCAGAAACCCGATGTTGGGTTTCGGTTACAGGCTTTCCACTTCGGTTTTGGTCTGCAGAAGGAGGGAATCATCCCGAAGTTCAACCCGCACGCTCCCACCCGGTTTTATTTCGCCTTTAAGGATCTTATCGGACAGAGAATTTTCCAGATATTTCTGCAGAGCCCGCTTCAAAGGCCTCGCTCCGTAAGCGTCATCGTAACCCTTGTCGATAAGCCACTCTTTAGCCTCCGGCATAACCTCCATCTCGATATTCTCCTCGCGCAATCTTTCGCTGAGCTTTCCAAGCTGAAGGTCTATGATTTTCGAAATGGAATCCCGCGCCAGTTTTCGGAAAACAACAATCTCGTCTATTCTGTTCAGGAACTCCGGACTGAAAGTGCGTCTAAGCTCGCCCTTTATTTCATCGGACATTTTTTTGTACTGCTCTTCTTCCTTGGGGGCCTGAAAACCGAGCGAGAAATTCTTTTCGATGGCGCGGGCCGAAAGGTTAGAAGTCATAATAAGTATCACGTTTTTAAAACTGACCTGCCTGCCGAAACTGTCCGTAAGAACGCCGTCGTCCATTATCTGAAGCAACATCTGATAAATATCCGGATGTCCCTTTTCAATTTCGTCCAGAAGAACCACCGAGTACGGTTTGCGCCTCACCTGCTCGGTAAGCTGGCCGCCTTCTTCGTAACCGACGTAGCCCGGAGGCGCTCCGGCAAGTTTGGAGGCGGAAAATTTCTCGTTGTATTCGGACATATCGAATCGGATAATCGATTTCCTGTCGCCGAAAAGGTATTCGGCCAGCACGTTCGCGAGTTCCGTTTTGCCCACGCCGGTAGGGCCAAGGAAGAGAAAACTACCCATAGGCCTCGCATGGTCTTTAAGGCCGGCCCGCGAACGGCGAACGGCGTCGCAGATAACTTTAACAGCTATCCCCTGACCGAAAATTTTCTTCTTAAGCTCATCCTCCATTTCGCTGAGACGCCGGCTCTCCTCGCGCGCAAGCCTCTGCAACGGAATTCCGGTAATCGCGGAAACAACTTCGGCCACATCGGCTTCCGTTACCATCGGCTTGCCCTGGTCTGTTCTGGCAAGCCACCGGTCTTTCAGCACCTCAAGCTCTTTTCGCAGATATTCTTCCCTGTCCCTGAGTTCAACGGCGCATTCAAACTCCTGTTTTTCGATTT
>JAJRYM010000224.1 GCA_024275775.1 Nitrospirota bacterium | reverse complement strand
TAACGGCTACCGTCCGCAGTTTTATTTCCGTACTACCGACGTTACCGGTTCCGTCACTCTGCCTGAAGGGGTTGAGATGGTTATGCCGGGAGACAACGTGAGCATTAACGCCGAACTGCATACGCCGATAGCGTGTGAAAAGGAACTTCGCTTCGCCATCCGCGAGGGCGGACATACCATCGGCGCGGGCGTGGTAACAGAGATAGTAGAGTAATTATGACGGAGCAGAGGCAGAAAATAAGAATCCGGCTGAAAGCGTACGACAGCCGCGTGCTGGATAAATCGGTGAAAGAAATCGTCACCACGGCGCGCAATACCGGAGCGAAGGTTATTGGCCCCATTCCGCTTCCGACCATAATCAATAAGTGGACTGTTCTCTGCTCGCCTCACGTGGATAAAAAATCACGAGACCAGATGGAAATCAGAACCCATAAAAGAATACTGGACATACTCGAGCCGACATCCGGCACTGTGGACGCGCTGATGGAGCTCGACCTGTCGTCCGGTGTAGATATAGAAATAAAGCTGTAGAAAAATGATAGGACTACTTGGCAAGAAGGTCGGAATGACCCAGATATTCGACGAAAAGGGGAACTGCCTTCCCGTGACGGTTCTGGAGATGGGTGAATGCCGCGCGGTGCAGGTGAAAACCAAAGAGAAGGACGGATATGACGCCGTACAGCTTGGCTTTGCAGAGATAACCAAAAAGCACAAGAAGAAAGCGCCGAAACCTCTTATGGGGCACTGCAAAAAGGCCGATCTTAAACCGATGAAATATCTTAAAGAATTCAGGGTGGACGATATCGCCCCGTACAATCCCGGCAAAAAGCTGACGGTTGAAATCTTTGAAGATGGCGAACAGGTGAAAATATCCGGCACTTCAAAGGGCAGGGGTTTCGCCGGAGTTTTCAAGCGGTACGGGTTCGGCGGCCAGTCGGCCACGAGAGGTTCGCATGAAATGTTTCGCCACGGCGGTTCGATAGGAAACGCCACCGAGCCGGCGCGCGTCATCAAAGGGCGGAAGATGCCGGGACACATGGGAAATAACAAGGTTACACTTGTTAACCAGAGAATTTATAAAGTTGTCAAAGACAAAAACCTTCTGCTGATAGTGGGCGGCATTCCCGGCCCCAACGGCGGGCTGGTGGAAGTCGTTAAATCCGACAGAAACGGCAAAGGAAAGAACTAATTATGCCAAAAGTTGATGTTATTAATTCCGCCGACAGTGCGGTGAAAAGCGTGGATCTGCCGGAAAATATCTTTTCGGCCGAGATTAAAAAAGCGGCCGTTCATCAGGTCGTTAACGCTCAACTGGCGGGCAGGAGAGCAGGCACCCATTCCACGAAAACCCGCCGGGAAATTCGCGGCGGCGGCGCCAAGCCGTGGAAACAGAAAGGAACCGGCCGTGCGCGGGCAGGCACAAACCGTTCTCCGCTCTGGCGCGGCGGCGGCATTACATTCGGCCCGAAACCGAGGGACTATTCCCAGAGCGTAACGAAAAAAATGAGAAAAACCGCTTTGACTTCCGCTCTGACGGCCATCCTTCAGGCTGGCCGTCTTGTGGTGGCGGACAGTCTGAAACTTGATGAAGTTAAAACAAAACAGGCCGTTGAACTGCTGGCGGCAATAGACAAAAGGACGCCTGCTCTGGTCGTGTATGGAGAGCCGAACGAGAATTTTATCCGCGCGGCGCGCAATATCCCGTACGTAAAGCTTCTTCCCACGGCAGGGCTTAACGTTTACGATCTTTTACGGGCGGAGGTTGTCATTATTACGGTCGACGCGCTGGCCGGTATTGAAAAGAGGTTTGAAGGATGAACGCTTCTTCGCATTTTGATATCATCAGGTCTCCACTGCTGACGGAGAAAGCAACGGATCTCCGCGACCATCGGAACCAGCTTGTTTTCAAGGTTGACTCCCGCGCGAACAAGCGGCAGGTGGCGGAAGCGATTTACAAAATTTTCAACGTAAAGGCCGCGAGCGTGAGAATCGTCAATACTCCTTCCAAACCTAAACGGCTTGGCAAATATGAAGGCAGAAAACCGGGCTATAAAAAGGCTATTGTGTCGCTGAAAGAAGGGGACACCATAGAAATTTTCGAGAGGATTGAATAATGCCGAAAAAAAAGATCAGCCCCACATCTCCCGGCAGAAGGCATTACCGCCCGCTTCTTCTTGAAGATATTGACAAAAAGAAACCCGAAAAACAGCTTACTTTCGGCAAGAAACGGATAAGCGCCCGCAACAACAACGGAAGAATTACTGTTCGCTTTAGAGGCGGCGGTCATAAACGAAAATACCGGCTGATAGATTTTAAACGCAACAAGGACAATATTCCGGCCAGAGTGGAGGCCGTGGAATACGATCCCAACAGAACGGCGCGCATAGCTCTTCTCTGTTACGCCGATGGTGAGAAACGGTATATCATCGCTCCGGAAGGGCTAAAGGCCGGCGACGCGGTTTCATCCGGCGAGTCGGCGAATATCGCCGCTGGATGCTGTCTTCCGCTGAAGAAAATTCCGGTGGGAACATTCATTCACGCCATCGAGATGAGACCCGGCAAAGGCGCGCAGATGGTAAGAAGCGCGGGCGGTTCGGCGCAGCTTGTCGCTAGAGAAGGTTCTCTGGCGCAGTTGAAGCTTTCGTCCGGTGAAGTAAGGCGGATTTCCGTGGAATGCCGGGCGACAGTCGGCGTTGTAAGCAATTCTAAGAAAAATACCGTATCGCTCGGAAAAGCCGGCAGAAAACGCTGGCTCGGCAGAATGCCCCACAACCGAGGCGTTGTCATGAATCCCGTGGATCATCCCCACGGCGGCGGAGAAGGTAAAACGTCCGGCGGAAGGCACCCGTGTACGCCATGGGGGAAGCCGACTAAAGGATACAAAACCAGAAAAGTCAGAAAACCTTCCGACAGGTTTATCGTAAGCAGGAGGAAATAGCCGGTGTCCCGCTCATTAAAAAAAGGCCCTTATATAGACGCTAAACTGGAAGCCAAGATTCTTGACCTTAATCGAACCGGAAAAAAGAAGGTCTATAAAACATGGGCGCGGCGGTGCACCGTTACGCCGGACTTCGTTGGGCATACCATAGCCATTCATAACGGCAGAAAATTTCTGCCGATTTACATGACAGAGAACATGGTGGGTCACAAGCTTGGGGAGTTTGCTCCGACAAGAGTTTTTAAGTCCCACGCCGCAGGTAAAAAATAGCGTTTTTCCTTTTTCCTTTCCTCTTCTAC
Organism: Nitrospirota bacterium; assembly: GCA_024275775.1. GTDB lineage: Bacteria > Nitrospinota_A > UBA7883 > JACRGQ01 > JACRGQ01 > JAJRYM01. The sequence continues at coordinate 7,047 of JAJRYM010000224.1, read as the reverse complement.
CCGCATAGCCTGCTTCCGTAGCGCTCAATTTCGCTTTATTTTTGGGGAAGTGATATAATTCAATACATTATTTTTTAAGGGTGACGGACTGTAATGTATTTGTTGAGAGAACTTTAAGGGCGCGGGCAAATCATGTACACGGAATATTTTAATCTCAAGGAAAAGCCTTTCAAGCTTACGCCGGACCCGAAATATCTGTATATGAGCGAAAATCATAATAAAACGCTCACTACAATCGCCGAACTGCTGTACACCGTAAAAGAAGAAGTGGGGTTTGCCGTTGTTACGGGTGAGGTCGGTACGGGTAAAACAACCATTTGCCGGATTTTCGTTAACTACATCAACCGCTTAAAGGATAAATACCGGATAGCATATATCTATAATCCTAATGTCGATTCCCTTGAGCTGTATCAGACGATAAACAGAGAGCTTGGATTGAAGCATGATTCGGCAGGCCGGAACGAGCTTCATCAAATACTGGTTGATTTCCTTCTGGCAGAGAAAAAGGCGGGGCGGTCTGTAATTCTTCTTATTGATGAAGCCCAGAATCTTGCGCCTTCAATTCTCGAACAGGTAAGACTGATTTCAAACCTTGAAACCGAAACCCAAAAACTTATTCAGATTATCCTTGTCGGCCAGCCGGAACTGTCCGTCATGCTTGCGAGCAAATCGCTTCGCCAGCTCAACCAGCGAATATCCGTAAGGTGCTACCTTACTCCGCTGTCGTTCAGGGAGATGGTCGGCTACATAAGGCACAGGCTTAGCGTAGCCGGCGGCAAGCACCTGATGAAAATATTCACATGGCCGTCGCTGATATACATTTATCTTATTACAAGAGGAGTTCCCAGGCTTACCAACATAGTTTGCGACCGGGCCCTATTGGCGGCCTATTCCCTCAGTTCGATGAGAATTACCCTCTGGCATACGAGGCGTTGCGTGAGTGAAACAAGCGGTTTGCGCCCGGCGCCGAAATCTATGCGCTTCCTTGCTCCGGCGCTGGTATTTGTTTTGGGAATTTTTATCTCCACGGAGTTCCTTTTCACGGATATGGCGGCTACGATTGCTTCCGCGAATAATATCATTCCTACCGTTGCGGTAAGTTCCGTGGAAAACGGAAGTCTTAGCGTACGGGAAATAGTTTCGCGCGAAGGCATAAGAAGGCTGTTCGATGAAAAGGCAAATATTAATGCTGTAAACGCCGTATTAACTGCCTGGCAGGTTGAAAATCCCGTTTCGGCGGCCGAGCAATCCAGCTCCTTCGAGGAAATGGCCGAAAAACGGAATCTTAAATGTTATGAAAGTGAATTCAGTTTTCCTTCTCTTCTGGAAACGGATTATCCGGCGGTTATTGAAGTTGAAAACAGCGAAGGCAAGCCCGGTTTTGTGCCTGTTCTGGGAACGCTGGGCGAAAGAATAGCGATAGACGCCGAAGGCAGGAGATCTCTCGCCAGGCTGTGGGTTGAGAAAAACTGGAAAGCCGGCAAAGCCTGGATATTCTGGCGGGATTTCCACAAAATGCCGGGCATGTTGAAAAAAGGCGACAGGGGGAAATCGGTTGTATGGTTGCAGGAGAGCCTGAAGAAGCTGGGCTATTTGGGATCGGCGCCGAAAGGCAGGTTCGAGGAGAAGACTGCGGACGCGGTTTATCGTTTTCAAGCCGACAAGAGGATAAAAGCAACCGGCGTTTTGGACTCATTAACCAAAATCCATCTTTACAAACAGCTTGGCGCTCATACAATACCCCGCATTTCTTAAAATACGGAACGGCAGATGAGTTTCATTCTTGACGCTCTCCGCAAAGTGGAGAAGGAACGGAAGGAACCTTCCCCGGTCGAGCTGGATCAGCTTATACACAAAAAAGACGGTAAAGGTTCTCCGGCTCCGCGCCCGAACAGATTTCTCGTGGGTTTAACGGCCCTGATGGTGTCTAGTATGGCCGTCTGGTTTTTGCTCGACCGATATACGAATTTTTCCGTTCCTCCTTTTCCGGGAGGCAAAAAATCGCATAGGGCGGCCACGGCTCCGGCAGGCGCCGTTAAACCCGGCAAGGTTCCCACCGCCGGATTGAAACCCGGCATTCCAACCGCATCGCCCATAACCGGGCATGCGCCTTCCACTTCTTCCACAGAAGTCTCTAAAACTCCTCAGGCAGTCGCCCAAACAGAACCGTCTGCGGCTAAATCTTTAGCGTCGATAACCGAAAGAAGCATAAAAAAAGTAGAAAAGAGAACGGCGGCAACACCCCCCGCCGTAACGCGAATTGCCCCGAAAGCGAAAAAAACAGCAAAACAGCCTTCGACGGAACAGAGGCAGGCAAAAGCCGTTCTCACGGTTGCGCCTTCAAAACCGAAACCTCCCACTCTTGTGCGCACAAGCAGGCTTGTGCTGGAAGGGATTCTGTTTCATTCCGATATCGGCAAACGATCCGCCATGATACGCGACAGGCGGGATGGGAAAAACCGTCTGGTAAAAGTGAAAGATACTTTCAAAGGCTACACGGTAGAGGTGATAGAAATTTCAAAAGTCATCCTTCTGAAGGGCAACTCGATGATCGTTCTCAAACTTGAGTAAACATGCAAATGGGCGCGGGTAGCAAACTTTTCCTGCTTGTGTCGGCAATCATCTGGACGTGCGCCGCCGCTTCGGCTTTTGAGGTGCAAGGGCTTGCCGTGCCGGAAAGTTTTATCGTGGATTATTCCACGGGCCGCTATTTCATATCGAACGTAAACGGCGGGCCGACCGAAAAGAACGGGGCCGGTTTCATAACCAGACTTAATCCTGACGGATCGGTTGCAGAGCTTAAATTCATAAAAGGGGGCACCGGAGTTGCGCTCAACGCCCCCAAGGGCCTGCTACTGCTTGGGGAAAACCTGTATGTGTCGGATATCGATCACGTGAGAGGTTTCAACAAATCAACCGGGCGCAAGTCGGCCGATTTCAATCTCACCTCTTTTTCTCCTAAATTCCTTAATGACCTTGCCGCCGATTCACAAGGCAGAATTTACGTTACCGATATGGGAACCAACCGCATATTCAGAATAGACCCCTCAAGCGGGAAGGCCGATGTTTTCGCCGAAGGTGAGGAGCTTGGTTCCCCAAACGGGCTTGTTTTCTTGCCGCGCGGCCGAAAATTTTTGCTCGTCACGTGGGATTCCGGCAGGCTGTACAGCGTGGATATGCAAGGCAGGCTGAAGCCGGCAAGCCGGGAGATGGCCGCAAATCTCGACGGCGTGGATTTCGATGATGCGGGAAATATTTTCTTTTCAAGTTTCAGCGGCGGAAAAATTTACCGCATGTCGCCACAGGGTAAAATCAAAACCGTATCGCGCAATCTTGTAACACCGGCCGACATATCGCTGGATAGAAAAAAAAGGCTGATACTCGTTCCTTCGTTCAACGGAAACCGGGCGTTTACGCTTAACTACTGAAGCCGGCTTGTTCGGGGCTGTTTATTTCACTTTCGATTTTTTCCAGCAATGAGGCTATTCCGGTTTCTTCTTTGGCGGATACGGCTATAGCATCGAAGCGCCGGCAAATGGCGCGCCAGTCAGCCGTATCTGCCATATCCATCTTGTTGAAAACCATCAGCGCCGGAACATCGCCGGTGCCGGTTTCTACCAGTATTTTTTTCACCGTACTTATATGGTTTTCAAATTCGGGGCTGGAGATATCCACAAGATGAATAAGAAGATGCGATTCAGCCAACTCCTCAAACGTGGCTCTGAAAACACCTTCCACAGCTTTCGGCATATCCCTGATAAGGCCAACGGTGTCGCTTACCACCACTCGCGTCCCTGACGGCAGTCTTAACCGCCGGGTGGCGGGGTTGAGCGTGGCGAAGAGGAGGTCTTCCACGAACTGACTGCTTCCGGTAAGCCGGTTGAGAAGCGTGGATTTGCCCGCGTTGGTATAGCCGATGATGGAGACGGTTTTTATTGCCGACCTTACTCTGGCTTTTCTTTTAACCACCCTTTTGCGTTTGAGCTCTTCGAGCTCTTTTTCAAGTTTTTTTATTCTCTGTTCCAGATGCCTTCGCGCCACTTTGGCAGTCGTTTCGCCGGGTCCCTTCAATCCGATGCCTCCTCTTATTAGGGAAAGCGCGGTTTCTTTCGCGCCTAGCCTCGGCAGTAAATACCGCATCTGGGCAAGCGCCACTCGCACTTTGCCGTCTCTGTTATGTGCGCGTTTCTGGAAAATCGAAAGGATAATCTGAGTTCTGTCCATCACTTCGATATCCGTAAAATCGGAAATGGCCTTTATCTGGGATGGAAGAAGCTCGGCGTCGAATATAACGAGGTTGATTCCGTGTGAAAGCGCCTTAATCATGAACTCCCTGAGCTTTCCTTTGCCCATAAGGTAGTGCGGGTCCGGTTTTTCCCTTCTCTGCACCACCCGTTCAACAACGCTGATTCCCGCCGTTCTCGCGAGCTGTTCAAGCTCGTTGAGCGATGACTCCATCCGTTCCTGCGACAGGTTGGAAACATGGATTAAAAGCCCTGTCCGTTCCCCTTCCAGAGGCGCCGCCGGCGATATTTTTTCCAGCTCCGCTTCTATATTTTTTATCAGGCCTCGGTAATATTCCTGCGCTTTCCTGAGCGCTGTCGATTCATGCAGAAAGTAGCCGTTTTCCGTTTCGGTGGAAAGATGCCCCAGTATGATTCTTTCGGGAGCGCCGTCCGGCGTAACGTCGATAACCGACATCGCGTCCAGCCTCAACAGCATGAGGTCGTTAATATCGTCCCGCGTGAATCCTTCCTTCTTTAGATGGGTATGTATGCAACGAAGTCCCACAAGCCGCCTGCTTCCCGTCCTGCGCCACCTTATTTCCGGAATGACTATCTGGCGGTCGTCGCCAAGAATGACGTGGGTTATTTTCCCTTTCCGGTCTATCAGCACGCCTACCTGCCTGCCGAGCGCCTTTGATATCTTGGTAAGGTACAGGAGAATATCGTCGGTGATGAACCTGTCCGCCGGTATTTTACGCCGGTATAACCGTTCGAGGCTTTTTTTATCGGAAGCGCTCAGGCCGATCGTCTTTCCGTGAACCGAGTGTGCTATTTAAAACCTTTCAAGCAGAGTGCCGATAATTTTCTGACCCACAAGTTTGCCGAGTATCTCCAGCCCAACCGCTCTTGCGGTCTCCGTGGCGGCCAGCGAGGATGTCACACCGTAATCAACCTGGTCGAATATAACAAAACTGTATTCCGTCTTTTTGCCTACCTTCTCCCGCATTTTGAAGTTGATTGTAGTGTAGGTCCGGTAGGAAGTGACGTTGAAATCGGAATCGAAAGTTATGGCCTCGCGCCGGTATCTTGTGATGATGCCGCTCAGAACCGCGTCCGCCATGTTTTCGGGTACTATCTTAAGGCGCCCGTCCTTTAAAAATTCTTCGATGATGCCGTGCGTGATGGCCGATTCGATGTTCGGTTCAAGCGATTCGTTGGTCAGTACCGGCAGAGCGATGGTTTGTATTTCCGGCAGTAGTCCGGTTGATTGCCCCGACATGGTGTAACCGCATGAGGCCGCGCTAAGCAACAGACCCGCCAGAAAAAGTAATCTCGTAATTTTCTTTGTTCTCCTTTTCTCTGATTTTAGCCGATTTTTAAGGTGATGATGAAGAAAGAGAGAGAAAACCGAAAACAGTTTTTGGTTGTGCGCCGAACTGAGTATCAACAAATAAATGACAAACCGGATTTCATCCTTTATTCTGCCCCGATGCACTCAGCAAGCCAGTTTTCCAGTCTGCAAATAATAGCCGTAATGGCGTTGCCTCTTGTGGCGGCTATTGTTCTGCACGAAATCGCCCACGGCTACGTAGCCTGGCTGAAGGGCGACAGCACCGCGAGGGATATGGGCAGGCTCACCCTAAACCCGATTGCACACATAGACCCGTTCGGCACGGTTCTCATGCCGTTTCTTTTCTTCATATCCACGGGAATGCTGTTTGCGTTCGCAAAGCCTGTGCCGGTTAATTTCCTCAATTTGCGCCGTCCCAAAGAGGATATGGTGTGGGTGGCCGCCGCCGGGCCGGCAACGAATTTTCTGCTGGCCGTTATCAGCGCCGGGATAATTCATCTGCTGGCGTTAGCGTACCCGGAGGTTAATTCCTATATCGAATATATATACAGACAGCTCAAGCCGCCTGAATTTTCCATGATTCTTTTTCCGATTGTCGGGATGCTTTTTTATTCCGTTATCCTTAACGTCGTGCTGGGGGTTATCAATCTCATCCCAATACCTCCGGCGGACGGCGGCAGAATCGTGGCGGGGCTTCTGCCTGCGCGCCAAGCGGTTATTTATTCAAAGCTTGAAAAGTACGGCCTGCTAATCCTGATTGTTATTATAATGTTCAACCCGTTTGGGGTAACCAACAGGGTTATATGGCCCATGATTACTAAAATAGTGGGTGTGCTTATATGAAGAAAAAACGTGTTTTAAGCGGTATGCAGTCTTCGGGAAATCTCCATCTGGGGAACCTCCTCGGAGCGCTGGAAAACTGGGTGAAGATGCAGGAGGAGTACGACTGCTTTTATTTCGTGGCCGATTGGCACGCCCTCACCACCAACTATCAGGATACCGGCGAACTGCGTAACAACATGCTGGATATCGGCATCAACTGGCTTGCGGCCGGGCTCGACCCGGAAAAATCAACTCTTTTCGTGCAGTCGCTTGTGCCCGAACATGCCGTGCTTAACGTACTGCTCGGAATGCTCACCCCGCTTCCATGGCTTGAGCGGGTGCCGTCCTACAAAGAAAAACTGGAGCAGGTAAAGGACCGCAATCTCTATACCTTCGGTTTTCTCGGGTATCCCGTTCTGCAGGCGGCGGACATAATAATTTACAAAGCCGATTTCGTGCCTGTGGGTATAGACCAGCTTCCGCATCTGGAGCTTACGCGGGAGATAGTGAGGCGTTTCCACGATATCTACGGTAAAAAGGTTTTCGTTGAGCCGGAAGGGAAGATGGCCAAGGTGCGGAAACTGCCCGGTCTGGACGGGCGTAAAATGAGCAAAAGTTACAATAACGCTATTTTCCTTTCCGATACGC
>JAJRYM010000223.1 GCA_024275775.1 Nitrospirota bacterium | reverse complement strand
GCGGCGAAATCGTTGGCTTTTCTGTCAATCCTGTCGTGGATTCCTTCCGGCAGGCTTGTCCCTTCCCAGACGAACGATATCTCCCCGCCGAGTTTCACGTTCACCGCGCCTTCGGCCTTAAGCTGTTTGGCGAGCGCTTCCAGTTCGTCGACCGATAAAATCCCAAGCGGTATTTCGGGCGACCAGTTGGCCTTGCGGGACGGTTTTTGGTTTTTCTGTTTTTTATTCATCGATAATTCCTGCGATACAATCAATGTAATTCAACAGCGCCCGTTTCGGTAATGATAAAAATCACAAACACCGGAAACCGGACGGCCGTCAACGGTTCCGTTTAAGCGGGCGGTTCCGCCGCGATTTTCCTTATGTCGCCTATCGGATGTTCTTTCTGCGTACTTGTGGAGAGATTTTTCACGAGCATGGTTTTCTTATTGAATTCTTCCTCGCCGATTATCACGGCGAGTTTCGCGCCGGATTTATCCGCCCGCCCCATCTGCTTTTTCATGCTTGTCTGCCGATACGGGCAGAGCACTTTCCTTCCCTGCTCCCGCAGGAGGCCCGCCACCCGAAACGCCTCGCCGTGCGCCCTCTCGCCCAGATGCACGATGCAGATATCGGGCGCGGTATCGTTTGTTTTTTCACCGGCCGAATCGCCTATCGATTCTATCAGCCGCTCCATGCCGACAGCCCAGCCGATTGCCGGAACGTCCGGCCCGCCGGATTTCTTTACAAGCGCATCGTACCGCCCGCCTGCGGCCACGGCGTCTTTCGCGCCAAGCCCGGATGCCGTAACCTCGAACACCGTGCGAGAGTAGTAATCCAGCCCGCGCACCATGCGGTGGTTTATTTCGTATTCTATGTTCAGCCCGTAGAGCGCTTTCCTCACCTTTTGAAAATGGTCGGCGCAGTCATCGCACCAGAAGCTGTCTATCGTCGGCGCAGACCTCACGGTTTCGGCGCAGGTTTCGCTTTTGCAGTCCAGCACCCGCAGAGGGTTTGTTTCGTACCGCTCTTTACAGAGCGGGCAGAGCGACTCCTTCCGATTGGCAAGAAAATCCACGAGGCTTTGGCGGAAAGCCGGCCTGCACTTATCGTCGCCCAGACTGTTCAGCAAAAGTTTCGGTTTTCGCGCGCCGACGGTTTTGAGAAAAGTCATAAGAAGGTGCATCACCTCCGCGTCGGCCGCCGGATCGTCCGTACCGAAAAGCTCCGCGCCAATCTGGTGAAACTGCCGGAACCGCCCAGCCTGCGGCCTCTCCCGACGGAACATCGGGCCGATGTAAAAAAGCGGCGTAACGGTTCCCTTTGGGTGATACATGGAATGCTCGATATACGCCCGCACGCAGGAAGCGGTGCCCTCCGGCCGGAGCGTAAGCGCATCGCCGCCCTTGTCGAGAAAGCTGTACATCTCTTTTTGAACGATGTCGGTAGTCTCGCCGACGCTTTTAACGAAAACTTCGCTCTTCTCGAAAATCGGCAGAACAATCTCGCGGTAATCGTACCGCCCGAACACCTCGCGCGCGGAATCCTCCACCCGGCGCCATTTGCCGATATCTTTCGGAAGGATGTCCTTTACGCCTTTAACCGCCTTGATAACCATAAGCGGGATATTAAACCAGATGGAACGGATTTGCGAAAGAGCAGACACCGTTTCCGCTATAATAATGGGCAGGAAAAATGAAATATCCGAAGGAATGCGGAAACCGCCGTTCCATACGATTGAAGGGGTACGATTATTCGCAGGCAGGGGCGTATTTCGTAACGATTTGCGCGCATAACCGGAAATGCCTGTTCGGGGAAATTGTCAGCGGGAAAACGGCGTTGAACGGATACGGCGCCATCATCGCGGATTCATGGCAATGGTTGAAACAACAATATCAATATGTCGATCTGGATGAATGGGCCGTCATGCCAAACCATTTGCACGGCATTATCATGATACGCGGTAGGGGCGGTTCGCGAACCGCCCCTACGAACCGGAAACCGTTGGGGCGTCTGGTCGGCGCGTTCAAAACGGTATCGGCCAGACGAATCAACGAAATTCGTAATACCCTTGGCGCGGCCGTCTGGCAACGCAATTATTACGAACATATCATCCGTAACGACATCGAATTAAACCGAATCCGGGAATACATCATCCATAATCCCGCAACATGGGACACGGATAATGTAAATCCCGATACAGCGGGCAATCATCATGCCCAGCCATTTGGACGGGATTATCGTGATACGCGGTAGGGGCGGTTCGCGAACCGCCCTTACTTGGCGGAGGCGGTGAGTTTGGCGAGTTCCTTTTCGGTTTTTTCGATGGTCTGCAGGATGGAGTTTAGTTTGGCGTCCATCTCTTCCGGCTTGCCGCCGTTTTTTTCCAGCTCTTCGAAGTAGGTGTGCGTTACCTGCAGGATGCTGAGCACCATCAGTTTAAGATAGTCGGTAACGCCGCTGGCGGTTTCTATCGTCTGCATCATGCCGTTGCAGTATTCAACCAGCCGGCGGGTATATTCCGGGTCGTTTACGGTGCTTATACGGTAATCCCTGCCATGGAG
>JAJRYM010000222.1 GCA_024275775.1 Nitrospirota bacterium | reverse complement strand
TGGAACCGTGGTCCATCTGCATGCCTTCGTGCTTCATGGAGCCGCCGTCCATCTTCATGCCTTCGTGCTTCATGGAACCGTGGTCCATCTGCATGCCTTCGTGCTTCATGGAGCCGCCGTCTATTGCCATATCGCTCTTTTCCTCGCCGGGAGGCACCATCTTGGAGACAGCTTCCGTCAGATTGCTTTCTGAATCGAGCATGAAATTGGCGGAAGTGACGATTTTCTCTCCATCCTGCAGGCCATTGAGAACTTCGTAGTAATCTTCGCCTTCAATGCCGAGTTTTACGTTTCTCGGTTCAAATCGGCCTTTACCTTTAACGACGAATACGGTATTTCTGCTACCCGACCGTATTACCGCCGCCTTGGGTACTATGACGCTGTTGTGCCTTACGTCCGATGCGATTTTCACGTCGGCGTACATATCCGGCTTGAGTTCAAGGCCGGGATTTTCGAACTCCATCCGTACCTGCAGTGTGCGCGTAGCCCGTTTGAAGTACGGATATATGTAGGTTACATGGCCGGTAAACACTTTCCCAGGAAGCGAGGTAAGGGTCATCTCGGCTTCCTGTCCCTCCCTTACCCACGGAGATTCGTATTCGTATATATCGGCGATTACCCAGACCTTCGAGAGATCGGCTATCATGTAGAGAACAGTTCCTTTCGTGATGTGGTTGCCTTCAAGGACGTTCTTTTTCACAACTATACCGTTTACGGGAGAGTGGATATGAAGGGTTTTCTTAACCTTTCTTGTCTTTTCCATTTCCTTTATCTGATGTTCCGGAACGTCGAAATATTCCAGCCTTCTCTTGGCCGACTCCAGCAGGTCATCTCCACCCTTCGCGACGTTCTGGATAGGGCTTTTCTCGAGGGCTTCCCGGTATTTAAGGGCGAGCAGAAATTCTTCCGATGTCGAGACAAGTTCGGGGCTGTACAGCTCCAGCAGGTAGTCGCCTTTTTTAACCTCTTGGCCGGTGAAGTCCACGTACAGTCTTTCCGCCCACCCTTCGGTTTTGCTCTGCACGCGCGCTACCAGCCGTTCATCGTAGGTTACGAGGCCTACAGTGTTTATCGTCCGCGAAATCTGTTTCCGCTGAGCCGTGCCTATTCTTACGCCTATATTCTGTTCCACCACGGGATTTATGGAAATTTGGCCTTCTTCCCCATCGTCTTCATATACCGGGACGAGGTCCATTCCCATAGGCGACTTGCCCGGTTTATCGCTGTGGAAGCTCGGAGTCATCGGGCCGACCCAATACTTGATTTTCCGTTTCTTAACCGGTTCGGCTTCCGGTTGTTCGGCCTGTTGTTCATCCCCTTTTTCCCCGGAAACCATCTCCATCATCGGCTCCCAGAAGAAATAGACACCTGCGACCACGGCCGCCATAACCAGCGTTTGAATGAATTTCCAGACGTAATACGCCGTCGATTTATTATCCTGCATTATTGATAGCCTCCTCCAGCACATCGCCCAGTTCTCGCAAGATGCGGATTCGGGCTGATTTAAGTTCAAAATCCAAACGGTCTCTTTTTATCTCAAAATTGAACAGGGCAATCTGGTTCGTGACCAGGGTGAGAAAGTCCACCTTGTCCACTTCGTAAGACGCCAGAGCGGAGTCCACCGTCTGGCTTGCCTGTAGTAAAAGCCCCTGATTATATAAAACAAGCAGTTCCACTTTTTTCTGCTCTTTGTCCAGCAGGTCGGCTATTCTGTCGCGCACCGCGAGTTTCGCGGAGTCGAATTTCTGTTCCGCTTTGTCGGCCAGAGAAATATTCTCGGATATCTTCTTTTTCTGTCTGACCTTCTGCCATGCGGGGATAGAAAGGGTTAGGGATGCCGAAACCATGTCGCTTCGATCTCCCGGCCCTATGCCCTCGTCGCGCTGTCCATACGCCAGCCCGATAGTGTAATCGGGTAAAAGGTCGCGTTTCGCGAGTTCCACGTGATGCCGGGCTTTTTCTATTTCGGCCTGTAGCGCCTTGAAGAGGGGGCGGGTTGAAACGGCCTGTGCAAGAAGCTCGTCTACTTCGCCTGGGAGCCGGCGCGGCGCCGGCGCGTTTATTTGCGTTACGTCGGTTCCGATTGGAAGCAGTGCCATAACGGCCAGCGCGTCCTTTACGATTTTCAGCTTTTCCCGCACTTCAACCAGAATGGTTTCCATATTGGTAAGCTCCACCTGCGCCTGAAGCACATTCTGCTGAAGCCCCTTGCCTACGCCGTATTTGGCCAGCGCCACCTGGACGAATTCCTTGAGTATGGCTACGTTCTTCAACACCGTATTTTCAACGCGGGTAAGGTAATCCAACTGCGCGAAGGCGATCCACGCCTCTTTTAGAAGGTCCAGCTGTTTTTGCCGGATTTTTAATTGGGCGATAACGATATCGTCCTCGGCCACCTTTTTTCTGAGCGCCCGTTTTCCGAAAGCCGGGAATCGCTGGGAGGCGAAAATCCGCTTCTGCGTCATAGGTGAGGTTCTGAACGGTTCGGAATTGAGCGTGGCGTTTGTGATGCTTATTCCTATCATCGGATTTTCAAGAGAGAAAGCGTAATCCGGAACCTGGTTTGCCGCTTCCAGAGCCGCATCGAGCCCTTTTAGATCGGGATGCCTCTCAAGAAGCAGACTGACGTATTCCTTGAACGAGCCTATCTTCCCGTTTTCCGCGGCAAGGCCCGGCGACGCTGAAAGAAAAACCAGCGCAAGCAAGATTGAAAGTAATCGCATATTAAACACCAACCTGAAAAAAAAGTAATGATTTACATCGGCGGGGTATCCTGCCGATATTTCGGGGCGCAACGCCCCATGAGGCGCACTGTTTACTGCTTAGGCGGGTGGAATATCAGGGCTGTTCTGGCTTTTGGCGCTAGAAGCGCGGAAGCGAACACAACCAGAATAATGCTGAAAAATATCGGAACCGACAAAGGCGTTGCCAGAGTGATTCCCGAAACGACCGTGGTGCAACAGTCCATAGCCTGCGCTGCGTGGTTAGCGGGCGGGCCATCTGACACGGTATGCCCCGCCGATGCGCACAGCACCAGCGAAAAGAGCAATACCGTAAGCAGAGCGGTGAGGGGTCGTTTTAATCTGATATTCATAAAATTATTGTACCACAAACAAACATCATACCATAAACGGGATGGTCGGGGTCAGGACTTTTCGTTAAGCAGGATATCCAGAATTTTTTCACGGGTGGAAGTTTCGAGCGGATAGGATACGAAGACCCGCACCCTGCCCTTTCTGTCGAGGTAGATGGCGGTGGGGAAAAAGCGGAAATAGACCGGCGCTTTTCCTCTCACTATGGCGGTGCTGAAAGGAACCCCCCCCGCTTTAATAAGGCTGTTTACGTCGTCGCGGGGCGAATTAACCGCTATGCCGAAAGCCTGGAATC
>JAJRYM010000221.1 GCA_024275775.1 Nitrospirota bacterium | reverse complement strand
TACTAGCAATTGCCATATATCGTGTCAACCTCAAAAAAAGGGCCCTATCCGTTCCACTCTGACCATATCCCGCGGGCATCCCTCCAGACAGCCCGACAGAATTTTCAAACTTTCCAACATAACGTAAAAATTCCGGCGATAAAGGATGGGTGACGCCCCTTCCTCAATGCCTTCCTATTTTTAGTTGAGGGGATTATACACCAAAAACCGTAAATGCAACAGCAAATCGGCCTTTCATCAATTTTTATTAGCCGTAGGGGCGGTTCGCGAACCGCCCCTACGGCTACGGGGCTTTTACCATGCAGGCAACGCGATGCCCCGGCGCCACATCTTTGAGAACCTGCCTGGTCGAATCGCACCCTTCCCGCCTCAGCGGACAGCGGGGATGGAAATAACAGCCCGAAGGCGGATTGGCGGGCGACGGTATATCGCCTCTCAAAATAATTTTCTTCGTTTTGGTTTTCGGGTCCGGCGCCGGCACGGCCGCCAGGAGCGCGTCGGTATATGGATGAACCGGGTTCGAGAAAAGGTCGTCGCGCGAAGCTGTCTCGACTATTTTGCCGAGGTACATAACGGCGACCCTATCCGCTATATGCCTTATAACGGAAAGATCGTGCGATATGAAAAGGTAGGCGATGTTGAATTTCTCCTTCAGCGAGACCATTAGGTTTAGCACCTGCGCCTGCACCGAAACGTCGAGCGCCGAAACCGGTTCGTCGCCCACGATGAACTTCGGGTTAAGCGCCAGCGCGCGAGCGATGCCGATTCTCTGCCTCTGGCCTCCGCTGAACTCGTGCGGATACCTGCGTGAATGTTCCGGCCTCAACCCTACCTGGGCCAGCAGTTCCGCAACCTTTTCTTCCAGCCGGCCGCCCGAAACGATTTTATGAATAACAAGCGGCTCGGCCACAATCCGGCCTACCGTCATCCTCGGGTTAAGCGACGCGTACGGATCCTGAAAAATCACCTGCATTTTTCTGCGTATCGCGCGCAGTTCGCTTCGGTTCATGGCGAGCACGTTCCGGTTTTCAAATTTCACGCTCCCGCCGGTCGGCTCTATCAGGCGGAGTATCGACCGGCCGAGCGTGGTTTTGCCGCATCCGCTTTCGCCCACGAGCCCAAGCGTTTCGCCCGGCGCTATGGTGAGCGAAACGTCGTCAACCGCTTTCACATCGCCGGTTCTCCGCGAAAAAACGCCGGAATAAATCGGGAACCACGTTTTAAGGCTGTTTACTTCGAGAAGGAGATTATTGTTCACGCGCTCGATTATAACCCAGTTGATTTCGTACGTTGGAGTGGATAGAAAAAATAGATAGAATATTCCCTGTGAAATGAATTACCTTCACGGGCTTGTAAGACTACCCTAGGGTAGCAGACCCCAGCCGGTGACGACAAACCGGCCGGGGCCTATGTCGTAGAACCACTCAGCTTTCGCCAGTGTCCCGAAGCTATTATAACGAGCCACGGCGACTTGTCACGGCGAAGCATCGCGGAGACGGAAGCCCGCAGGGCGAAGCCGGGCGTGGTTATCTCGTGACGGCACTGAAAAATAACTTTAACGGTCATTGCGAACGTTAGTGAAGCAATCTCTCTCCAACGAGATCGCCACAGTTCCCTTCGGGAACTTCGCGATGACAGGCTTGGGAAGATGGCCACGACCACACGTTTTCAGTATGAGTTCTTGCCATGATGGTATATCAGTACCCGAAGCTATTATAACGAGCCACGGCGACTTGTCACGGCGAAGCATCGCGGAGACGGAAGCCCGCAGGGCGAAGCCGGGCGTGGTTATCTCAAGAGAAGAGAGATTGCCGCGCTTCCTTCGGTCGCTCGCAATGACAATTGCTGAGATTGTTTTCAATCGCGTATTTCTATTTCACTTTCTTAACCGGGGAACATGGTGTTTATTTTCCCACTGATTTACTTCCGCCATGATTTCTCATACTATTCACAAATGGCAGGTTTCCGTAGGAGAGCAAGCGCCGGTTCCGCAAAGATTCGGAACGGGGGCGCATAGGCATGGAAAACAGAAAAGCTCTTATTCTGCTCGTATTCATAGTCATCGGCGTTTTGCTGGGCGGTTTTACCGGGTGGTACTGGGGAAGCGCCATGACAAGCGTGGAATGGCTCGGCACGCTCTTTTTAAACGCGCTTAAAATGACCATCGTTCCGCTTATCGTCTCGGCGGTGATAACCGGCGTGGCATCCATGGGCGGCACGGCGAAAGCCGGCCGATACGGCGGATTCACTCTCATCTATTATACGACCACCACCGCGCTGGCCGTTTTCATCGGGCTTGTGGTCGTAAACATCATCCGCCCCGGAGAAGGGCTGGCATTCGACCGCGCCGAACTGCCCGCCGATATCGCGGAGAAAGCCGGCACGGGAATAAGCGATATAATCCTGTCGCTCGTATCGCCCAATCTCATAAAATCTGCCTCCGAAACACAGCTGTTGCCGATAATCGTTTTTTCCATTCTTCTCGCTATGGCCGTAAACGCGGCCGGGCCGAAAGGGGAGCCGGTGAGGGCTTTCTTCGACGGCCTGAACGACGCGATGATGAAAATCGTCGAGTGGATAATGTATTTCGCGCCTATAGGGATTTTCGGCCTCATAGCCGCCCGGCTGGGAAAAGCGGGCGGGGGCGAGGCTTTCATGGCGCAGATAAAAGGGGTGGGGTGGCACGTCGTAACCGTCATGACGGGCCTTTCGATTCATTTTATCGTACTGTTTTTAATACTCTATTTCATAACCGGCCACGGTATAAGATATTACCTTGGCATGTTCCGCGCGCTTTTCACCGCTTTCGGCACGGCCAGCTCTTCGGCGACGCTTCCGATTACGATGGAGTGCGCCCTTGAAAACGGCATCGGCATAAAGCCTGTGCGGTTCGTTCTGCCGCTGGGGAGCACCGTGAATATGGACGGCACGGCGCTTTACGAAGCGGCGGCGGTTATGTTCATCGCGCAGGCGTACGGCATAGAGATGGGCATCGGCCAGCAGACGATTATCTTCATAACGGCCACGCTGGCCGCGATAGGCGCCGCCGGCATACCGGAAGCCGGGCTGGTTACCATGGTTATCGTACTGCAGGCGGTAGGGCTTCCGCTGGAAGGCATCTCGCTTCTGCTGTCGGTAGACTGGTTTCTCGACAGATTGCGCACGTCGGTGAACGTATGGGGCGACGCCGTGGGCGCGGCGGTTATAGACCGTCTTCTGCCGGAAGAAAGCTAACCGCTTTTTAAAGGAGTAACTGTTTGTCTGCTTCCTCTTCAGAACTTTCGGCCGTTATAAAGGAGATAGAATCGCTTGGCCGCAGGCGGGTGGCGAAAATTTATCAGACGGCCGAAAAAGATATATGGCTCATTTTCCGCGAAGAAAAGGAGAGAAGGCTTTTTATCGATACCGGCCGGGAGACCGGCTCCATGTTTCTCACCGAACGGAAAGCGACTTTCCCGAAAACCGCGCCCGCTTTCTCCATGCTGTTGCGGCGGAAACTAATCGGACTGCCGCTTGAAAAAATCGAGAAACAGCCTAACGACCGCCTTGCCGTTCTTATCTTCCCCGGCTATAGGCTCTACTGCCGGCTTTTCGGGCCGGGCGGTTTCCTTTTAACCGACGAGAAAAACAGGGTTATCGGAAGTGCCGCTTTCTCGTACAAGCCTACCCTCATAGCCGGCGATATTTTTGAACCGCCGCAACCTTCCGCCCAACAACCTGAAACGGAGGAGGTGTTTGGGGAATCTCCGTCGGCCGTGCTGGAAAAAAGATATATGGAATCGGTACTCGAATCCCGAAGGCAAACGGCTTTGACACGACTGCGAAGAGAGCGCAAAAAGAACGCGCGGCATCTGAAGCTCCTCGCGTCCGACAGGGAAAAACTGCTCGCGCAAAAAGAGTGCAAACAGTTGGGCGACACGCTTTCGGCGAATTTCGCAAAAATCCCCCACGGCGCGAAAAGCGTAACCCTGCCCGACCCCGCCACCGGCGAAGAAACGAAAATCCCGCTCGCGCCGGAAAAGTCGGCGGCGGAAAACATAAACCTTTATTACAAAAAATACCGCAGGTACAAAAAGGGAATCGGCAGGACTGAAAAATCTATTAAAGAAGCGGAAGAGCGGGAAAATCGGATAGCCGAAACGGTCGAACAGATAAACTCGGCAACCACTCCGGAAGAGCTTGAGCGGTTCGCGCCCGAAGCGGCGGAGCTGAAACCTAAAAAAGCGAAAACCGCGCGCGGGGAGCCCGGCGGTTACAGAAAATTCACGACAGCGCTGGGGCATGCGGTCTTTGTGGGTAAAAATGGAATTCAGAACGACCGGCTGGTAAAGG
>JAJRYM010000220.1 GCA_024275775.1 Nitrospirota bacterium | reverse complement strand
GATTTTTCGCGTTTTTCCTTTTCCGGCGAAGCCAGATTTATCAGATAGGAGTCGTGCGAGGCGACGATTGAAATATCGGTTTTCTTCAGATTATCGAACCACGCCTGCACGGTTTCGTCTTCCAGCGGTTTCGAGTACCAGCTATTGGAGCTTTTCGTGAAAATCTGCATTGCCGTACAGCCTACCGACGCGCCCCGCGCTGGCGCTTTTTCGATGCCGCCGCTTATCGACATATGCGCGCCGAGGAGTCTGTTAACAGTTTTTGCCATAAACTATTTTACATACCGGGCGTAGGAATGAGTCCACATTTTATCTCGTACCGCCTGTTCGGCCTCTCCCTCGACCGGTGAGCCGACGCCTTCTTTTATCGCCTGATGGTAAACCGCCAGCGCCACCTTGAACGATATTTCAAACAGGTCTTCGAAATCCGGGAAGACTATCCCGGCTGACAGCCTGTCGGGCGAGACGCATTCCGCCACGGCATGAGCGGCTACGGAGAAGAAAGACGGTTTTATGACGCGCGCTTCGGCAACCAGCGCGCCAAGCCCTATGCCGGGAAATACGAGAGCGTTGTTGCCCTGCCCTATGTGGTAGATACGGCCTGCTATGGTAACGGGATCGAAAGGAGAGCCGGACGCGACTATGGCGGATCCGGACGTCTGCTCCAAAAGCCACCGAGGGTCGGCTTCGGCGCGGGAAGTCGGGTTGGATAACGGCATGATTACCGGCCGGGGGCTGTTTTCCAGCATCGTATCGAGTATCTCTCTGTTGAACGCGCCTTTCTGCGCCGACACGCCGATTAAAACGGTAACGCCTGCGTTCCTCACAACATCGTGCAAGGTGTGCTGGTACAGATTATCGATAACCCATTTTTCCGTAACCGCGTGCGGCTTGGCGAACTCTTTTTTATAGCTCTCGATATTCTCCCTATCCTCGGTAATAAGCCCCCGTGAATCGACGACATATACCCTGCCGGCCGCTTCCTCCTCCGAAAACCCTTCAAGCATCAGAGCGTCTTTCAACTGCCGGGCAATGCCTATGCCGGCGGCGCCCGCGCCGTATATGGCGAAAACCTGGTCGGTAAGTTTCTCCTTTTTTATTTTCATCGCGCCGACTATCCCCGCCAGCACCACCGCGCCGGTGCCCTGTATATCGTCGTTAAACGAAGGGTGCGCGTCTTTATAAACGTCAAGATTTTTAAAAGCGTTCTGCTTGGAAAAATCTTCCCACTGCAGTATGGCGTTCGGGAAATTCCGCTTCACGCCTTCAACGAATTTTTTAATGAAATCGTCGTACTCTTCGCCCCGTATGCGCTCCCGGCGCAGGCCGAGGTAGAGCGGGTCGGTAAGCAGTTTCTGGTTGTTGGTTCCGACGTCGAGGCAGATTGGCAGGCAGGTCGCGGGATGAATGCCACCGCCGACGGTGTAGATTGAAAGTTTGCCTATCGGTATGGCCATTCCGCCTACGCCCTGATCGCCTATGCCGAGAATCCCCTCGCTGTCGGTTACCACGATAATCTCCACATCCTCCTGCGGAATCGGAAGATTGTCGGCCATTTTATCCATGGCATCAACGTTGCAGGGCGTGATGTAAAGCCCGCGCCCTATCCTGTAGATATGGCCGTATTTCTCAACGGCATCGCCCACAGTCGGAGTGTAGATGATGGGGAGCATTTCGGTGATGTTTCTGCGGACAAGCGCGTAAAAAAGGGTTTCGTTCCGATCCTGCAGGGCGCGGAGGAAAATGTATTTTCCGATATCGTCCCGCTGGCCGTCGAAATTTTCCTTTACGCGAACCAACTGCTCCTCCATGGTGGAAATATGAGGCGGCATAAGAGCTTCAAGGCCGAAATCCCGCCTGTCCTCTTCAGTGAAGGCCGTACCTTTGTTAAGAAGCGGATTGTGGATTAGATCCTGGCCGGTTTTATCTACTTTTAGGGTCTGTTCGCCATGTTCGTTTTTTTCGGGACGGTAGTGCATTTGTTTAGCCTTCCAAAGATTATGAGTGCAGGTTTCTGAAATGGATTTTATACCTCTTTGGCGGACTATCCAAATTACGGTCTGAAAATTTTCCGAGTCACGCCACGCCCAGCTTCGCCGCGACGTAGCCTTTTCCCTGTCATTGCGAATCCCGCCACAGGCGGGATGTGGCAATCTCTCTTCTCTTGAGATCACCACAGCCACACACCTGCGGCGCATGGCTTCGTGATGACAGGTTTGTTGCTGTTCTCCTTAAGTTTGCTAACGCTCACAAGGAGAGGATTCCCTGTTTGTTTCCCGACCAACTCAACACGAAACCAGCCGCAATTTTTTAAAAAGGTTGCGCGAAATTTTTCATGGCCAATAATATACGGATGGAGATGATACGGTTCGAGCAGGTTTCAAAAAACTACGGCGCAGTGGAGGCGGTGAAAAACCTAGACTTCAGCGTGGAAAAAGGTGTCTGCTTCGGGTTTCTCGGGCCGAACGGCGCCGGCAAAACAACCACCATAAAAATGCTTACGGGGATTCTTATCCCTACGGGAGGCAGAATTTTAATAGACGGCCACGACATTCAGAGGGAGCCGGATAAGGCCAAGCAGTTAATCGGGTTCATTCCCGATAAGCCGTTCATATACGACAAGCTGACCGGCGCGGAGTTTCTCGATTTCATTCTGGACATATATAAAATCGGCAGGAAAACTGCCGAGCCTAAACGAAGAGAACTGCTGAAAGTTTTTGCACTCGCCGACTGGCAGAATGAACTTGTGGAGAATTATTCCCACGGCATGAAACAGAAGCTTGTTATAACCGGCGTGCTTATTCATAACCCGCTGGTGATGGTAATCGACGAACCGATGGTCGGGCTGGACCCGCACGGCCATAAGATAGTCAAACATCTTCTGCGGGAATTCTGCGCTAACGGCAATACCATTTTCATGTCCACCCATACGTTGAGCGTGGCGCAGGAACTCTGCCACAGGATATCGATCATCGACAAGGGAAACATCATCGCCACCGGCGATATCGGGGAACTGCGCTCGCAGGCGCACGCGGATTCGGATCAGCTTGAGCAGATATTTCTGAAACTTACCGAGCCTGCGGAATAGGCTCTATACGTCGGCCATTACGGTGCAGATAACCTGCCGGTTATCGCGCGGGCCGTCGAACTCGCAGAAGAAGATGTTCTGCCATGTAGATAGGCCGAGTTGGCCGTCGATAATCGGAATGGTTTCCGAATGGCCTACAAGCCCGCTTTTAAGGTGGGAATCGCCATTGCCGTCCTGCCTGTCGTGAAGCCACTGCCCGCGAGGCACCAGTTTTTTGAGCAGAGTAATCATATCGGTCGGTACGGACGGGTCCCAGTTTTCCTGAATCATC
>JAJRYM010000219.1 GCA_024275775.1 Nitrospirota bacterium | reverse complement strand
GCCGTAGCCCGCGACGAGCATCAGTAGAATCTCTATAAATTTCAGCAGGCGGATTATGCCGGATTTCTCGCGCCTGTCGGCGATTTCTCCAGCAAATGCCGAAAAAAGGAAAAAGGGAAGGATGAAAACGCCGCCGCAGAATGCGATCATCTGTTCCGGCGGAATACCGAAAACCGTGAGCGATCTGAAAGCTATCAGTATAACCAGACCGTTTTTAAGGACATTATCGTTAAGGGCTCCGAGGAACTGGGTCCAGAAAAACGGCCGGAACCGCCTATCCCCCAGAAGAGCGCCGATTTTCATTACAACGAATAAATTTTAAATTTTCATGGCATGCGTGTCTGTGAGATTATGTCACACATGGTATCAAAAAACGGCAAGGCCATTGAAAACATGTTCTCGGCCATAGCGCCTAGATACGATTTCCTTAATCATTTCCTCAGCGCCGGCATTGACCGCAGGTGGCGTAAGCAAGGTATAGAAACGCTTGCCCCCGGCCGAGGTTTTTACCTCGATATAGCCTGCGGCACGGGCGATCTCGCGCTGGAGCTTCGCAGGCAGAGCCGGGAGGCGCGCATAGCGGCTGTGGATTTCAGCTCGGAAATGCTGAAAATCGGACATTTAAAAACGGCCGGAAAGAAAATAGCAATCATCCGGGGGGACGCGCTTTCGCTCGGCTTCAGGAATTCGGCTTTCGACGGGATAACCTGCGCGTTCGGCATAAGGAATTTCGAGAATCTTGAGAGCGGGCTAAAGGAGATGTTGAGAGTTCTAAAACCGGGCGGGAAGGCTATGATTCTTGAGTTCACCACCCCCTCGAACCGTCTGGTGCGAGCAGTTTATCTCCTGTATTTTACAAAAATTCTACCGCTGATAGGGAAAATTGTTTCGGGCCATTCCGAGGCTTACGATTACCTGCCTCAATCGGCGGTTACTTTCCCGAACAGGGCAAAACTGGTTAGAATATTCGATGATTGCGGATTTGAGGATGTATCCGCCAAACCTCTTACTTTTGGAATATGCGATCTGATATGCGCGAAAAAACCTTCAAGCTGAAATCGTCCGTTTTTATCGGGCTTGTTTTTCTTTTTACCGGCATTGTAGCCGCCGCCCCGAAAAGCGGCGCGGAGAGCAAGCCAAGCCCTCATGAGCGGGGTTCCGCCAAAACGCTTACGAGAATCGCTAAAGAAGCGATTCCGGCCGTGGCGTACATCGTCTCGCTGAAGGAGGATAAAAAACCGACTTTCACCGAACTGCGAAACGCCGGGGCCGGATTCTTCAAGGCGTTGCGCATGAAACTCGCGCGGGCTCTTACCGACAGATATCATCTTGAAAATGCCGGTTCGGGGTTCCTAATAAGCAATCGGGGTTTTGTGTTGACCAATTACCACGTTGTAAAAAACGCAGACATGATTGAAGTGAAAATAGACGGGCATGAATGGGAAGCCATGATACTTGGAGCCGATCCGGTAGCCGATATAGCATTGCTGAAAATGAGAGCATGGTACAAGTATAAAACCCTTCCGATGGGAGATTCCAGCAAGCTTGAAATCGGCGAAACGGTTATCGCCATCGGCAACCCTTTCGGTCTTGGAGGCAGTTTTACGGTGGGCATCGTAAGCGGGCTCCGGCGCGATGAGGTGGGTCTTCTGCCGGTTGAAGATTTTATTCAGACAGATACCGCCATCAATCCCGGCAATTCGGGCGGCCCGCTTATAAACATACGCGGCGAAGTAATCGGCATCAACACCGCCGTTCAGGAGGAAGGGGCGGGGGTAGGTTTCGCCATACCTATTAACATGGTTCGCAATCTTCTGCCCCGGCTGGTCGCAAGGGAAATCATAACCCACGGAGCGCTGAGCATAGCCGTAGCGGACATAACGCCGGAACTCGCCGAGACGCTCCGGCTGAAAGTAAAAAAAGGCGTGTTGGTAAAAAAGGTGCCGTCCAATTCCGCCGCTTCGAGGGCCGGCATAAAACCGGGCGACGTGATAACAGATTTCAACGGCAGTAGCGTGGCCGGGTACCGCCAGATTCGCAAGGCGCTTTTTCCGATGTCCGCAGGGGATACGGTGCGGGTAGGCATAGCCCGCAATGGCAAAAAGCTGACAATAAACGCCGTGCTGGATAAGGTTGAAGCGCCTAGATGAATAGGGCGGCGGGCCTTGCGGAAAAGATAAAGGAAAAACGGAATCTTCTTCGGCAAAAACATCTTGCAGGTGCCGGCGGGTTTGAAATCTCCGGGGAGTGGACGGCTTTTGTCGATGGAATAATTCTGGAACTGCTTGAACACGAGGCGGGAGAGATTTCGCCCGACAGTTTCGTTCTCGCGGCTCTGGGAGGGTACGGAAGGGGAGAGCTGAACCCCAATTCCGATATCGACCTTCTTTTCCTTTTCGAGAAAACCGTTCCGCTTAAAAAAGAGGCCGCCCCCACAGGAATCATTCCGCTCATGTGGGACATCGGGTTCAAGGTGGGGCACTCCACCCGCACAGTTGCCGATTGCATCAGAATTTCCCTGGAAGATTCGGTAAGCAAAACCAGCATGATCGAATCGAGGTTCCTTTACGGTAACCGCGATCTGTTCGGCTTTTTTGAGCGTAAATTCAAGAAGAAGGCAATAGACGTTTCGGTTGTTGGGTTCGTTAAAGGCAAGCGGCATGAAACCGAACTGCGCCACAAAAATTTTCAGTTTACGCCGTTTTTAACAGAACCGAATATAAAGGAATCTCCGGGCGGGCTTCGGGATTATCAGACAGCTCTCTGGATAGCCGCCGCGCGTTACGGGGTAAAGGATATCGAAGGACTGGAGAAGCGGGGGCTGGTGGAGCGCCGGGAGAAGGAAATTCTGCGCAACGCGCTGGACTTTCTTTTCAGGATACGCAACGACCTGCATTTCCATGACGACAGGCCGAACGATGTTCTTGCGTTCGCCGTTCAGCCGGATGTGGCCGAAAGGCTGGGCTACGGCGGCGGGGTTAAGGAAAGAGTGGTGGCGATGATGAACGATTATTATCGAGCGGCCGACATATTATTCAGGTTCGGCGCTTCAGTGGCCGACCAGGGTTACAGATACCGGCCGGGAAGAGCGGGCGATTTTCTGGTTAAACTCCGCCACCGGCAGTTGGCGCCTGATATATTCGCAGGCCCGGAGGAAATTTATACGAAAAATATCACCGCCGAAGATATGGCGCTCTCTCCCGCGACTGTTTACGCTATTTTGAAATTCGCGTGCGAAAAACAGCTCCAACTTTCTCCTCTGCTCAGGAAGGCTTTTGAAAAAGTGGGCGCTCTCTGGAAGCGCAAGAGGCCGGACATGCCGGCGCTCGCGGACGGGTTCAGATCGCTCCTCAGAATGGATAAATCGGCGGATCAACTGCGCAATATGCGGGATGCCAAGATGCTCACGGCGGTTATCCCGGAATTCCACGCCATCCGTTTTCTTACCCCCTTCGATCTGTACCACCGTTTCACCGTTGACGAACATTCTTTTCTGGCTCTGGATATTTTCGACGGGCTGAAAGAAAACGACAACCCGGATTTGGATCTTCTGCGAACGCTGTATGAGAACGAAAAAAGAAAAGACCTTCTGCGCCTCGCCATCCTACTGCACGATGTCGGCAAGGGAGACGCATGGGAAGGCCGAGAGGAAGACATCAATCCCCAAACCATAAAAAACCTCGGCTACAGCATGGAAGAGGTGGATGCTGTGAGAACGGTGGTTCAGCTTCATCTCCTTATGAACCGCGTGGCGCAAAGGCGCGATATAAACGATCGGCGGACTTTGAAGAATTTTTGCGAACAGGTGGGCAACGCGAGAACGCTCAAAAGGCTTTATATGCTCACTTACGCCGATACGGCCGCCGTCGGCCCGGATGTATGGAACTCATGGAAAGCGGTCCTGCTGAATGGGCTTTTCAACGCGGCAATGGAGTTCTTCGGGGAAGGAGCCGTGCAGGCGCGCCCCGCCGTCATTCTTTCCAGAGAAGGCGGCAATTTCGTTAAAAGCATGCCTCACAACTATTTTGCCATAAGATCGGCCGGCCAGATTGAAGAAGACGCCAGGCTGTTTAAAGAATTTATGGAAAGCGGGAAGGAGCCTTTAATTGCTCACAGAAATTTCGGTGAAAAAGAGCCGGGGGAGCTGACGGTAATTTCGGAAAATGAACTTGGGCTTCTCGCCCGCCTGCTTGGAACGCTTATGTCCAAAAATATGAGCATTCATTACGCACAGATTCTTACGAGAAACGATGGAGTGGTGGTCGATTTCTTCCGCGTTACCGGAAAGGACGGGAAACCGGTTCTGGACGAGGGCATCTGGGCGAGACTGGAAGGCGATATAAAAAAGGTTTTGAACGGGGAAAAAACCGTGGAAGAGCTTTTATGCAATCGCCGTAAAATGAGCGGCGAGGAGAAAAACCTGCCCGGCTCGGAACCGACGATTAAAATCCTCAATGATGAATCGTTCGATTGCACGGTTATTGAAATAATCGCTCAGGATAGGCTGGGCCTTGTGTACGACCTCGCTGGCGCCTTCAGCGAGATGCAGACAAATATCGCTTCCGCCCATATCACAACCGAAGGTCACATGGCTATCAACTCCATTTACATCAACGAGACCAACGGCAGAAAGATCGAAAACAGAATACGGCTGGCGGAGATTCGGCAGAAACTTATTTCGGCTATCGCTCAAAAAGAATAGCTTGTAGGGCCGGAGCGATTTGCCGATTTAATCCGTTTGCTTTTAAAGAGGGTGGGGCGGGCTAACAAGAGGGGGTGACTTGTCTGCCCGCCCACAAGGGAGGTTTTTTTCGAATGTACTTTACTTATAAGCCAGAATGATGCCAAAATAATAGTCTTTTAAAAACAGTTAGTTACACTGCGGGCATGTTGAAGTTGTGTCTAAAAAACCTCACACAGCTTTTTTTGATGCGGTATTTTTACCTTGCAGGGACACAAACAACTCCCCACTTCCATCGGAACACCGGTTTTCCCGTATCGGCGTTTTTTACAGCATTGCTGAAATGAACATTGCCGCCAGTATGCCGATTACAAGATAGGCCATCCCTATTTCTTCGGCTACAGGGTCGAAAGAATGTTTACGTGGCATGCCTTTCGCCTCCTTTCCACTCCCTAACTAATTATACCATCAGGTCGTGTTTGTGGAGCGGGCAGGCGACGGCTTAAATTATTCCAAGAGAGGTGGCGGGCACCCAGCCCGTCCAGCCTGTGGGCAGGATTATCTTGAAAAATCCGTTTTCCGTTCCGGCAATAATCACTTCGTCGCCGTCATGGATTTTCAGCACTTCCGGGGAATTTACCGACGGTTCGGAAAAAGCCGAAACTTCGGAGTCAATAATCACGCCGTTTTTATCCTCAATGTGGTGATAGGTTTTTATTCCGGTAAACAGTAGCAGGAGCAGGCATAGCGCTCCCGTAATGGTAAGAGCTGGTTTCATCCCGGCGGATGCGGATGGTTTCGGCTTAGCCCGGTTAAGGTGGAATACCAGCATTACTCCGAAGAGGGTGAGCAGTGCGAGACTGCCCGCCGCCAGTTCGTTGATTGTCAAAAGCCTGTACGGAGCCGAAAGAAAACCAGGCTTTTCGGGATTATATTTTCTTTCCAGTTTTCTTTCGCGCAGACTTCTGGCCTGTTCCAGATTGTGCCTGATATCCCTATCTCTCGGCGTGAGCCTTAGCGCCCGCCTGTAATACAGGATAGCCTCACCTGTTTGCCCTTTTAACAGCCATGCGTTGCCGGTGTTGTAAAAAACCGCGCTGTTTTCAACTCCGGCCTGCTCATAAAGTTTTATTGCGGTGTCGTAATCTCCGGCGAGGAAAGCCCTGTTCCCGTTGTTGTAGAAATCCGCCGGCGTCTGCGCGAACCCGGCCGAAGGGAGAAGGGCGAATGCAAGGGCGATCATCAGGCATCTCATTATATTCCCTCCAGTTTTTTTAGAATGAGTTGAGATTTTTCCATCATCGTCCGCATCTCGTTTTTTCCGGCGATTACCGGCCCGAACCTTACCGTTTCGCATTTCTCAAGCATTTGCAGAAGCTCTTCGGTAGCGTCCCTGTTTATGCCGTTGCTCCTTTTTTCTATTTCATCCCTTGTGGCTTCATTAGCGTCCATATTCAGTTTTGCCGCTATGTACCCTCGCAGGGCTCCGTCGATTTCCCTGAAAAGCGCGTCGCCGTCTCCCCCGGAGATGAATCCGTCCGCTTTGGCAAGCCGTCTTTTGGCAACCTGCATCGGTTCCGTACTTCGGGATTTCTCCTCCAGCTCGCGCTTCCGCCGCCTCCGCAACAAAAGATGGGCGCCAAGAAGAGCCAATACGAGCGCGGCGAGGTAACCCTGGAAAAGGCGGTTGCGGTAGTAGGGCGTGCTTTCGCTCAGCTCTTCCATATCCGGCTTAATCTGGCGCAGATTCAAAGGCGTTCGTTCAGTTCCTGTTACGGGAACCTGTACTACGCCGCCGCCGGCCTGTTTCGGCGCGGGCGCGACGTTAACGGTTATCGGTTTCGTTTTTACCGTAACGTATCTGCCGTTTACGGGGTCGAAGAAATTGGTTTCAAAACTTCCGATTTTCAGAGTGCCTTCCACTCTAGGAATAAGAACATACGTAAACGTTCGGGAACCGCTGTTGCCTCCGGGCGTAGGATTGAACGAGTCGTCCGTTTCCGGCTCGTATTTTTCCACATTGTCAAAATCCGGCTCGGACGGTTTCGGAATGGCGTGAACGTTTCCCTTTCCTCCTATCGAAACGGTAAGTTTAAGCGGTTTGCCTGCGGTCGTTTTTCTATTATCGACTTCCGCTTTTATATTGAACTGCCCCACCAGTCCGGAGAAATTCTTCGGTTTCCCTTTTTCCGGCAACGGCAGAACTTCCAGCGTAATTTGATTCGATGTTATTGTTCTGGCGGGCGAAAAGGCGTCCGGCTGGAACCGCATGCTTCCACTGCCGAGCGTGATTTTCCCGCTTGTAAGCGGATATAAAAGTATCGAAACTTCCGTAACGGCATATTGCCTGTTGGCCACGCGCTCCATCTTTGTTTGTGTTCTTGCCTGGTCGGGGATATCCTCGCGCCAGAACCCCTTCGTATCCGGTATGCCGTATCTGGACTCGCCCCAGATGGACCGGGCGCGGTAAAAAGCCAGAGTGTAAATGACTTCCTGCCCCACGTACACCCGCGCGGAATTTACGCGGGCCTGTAGCATGAAATCGTCCGGTCTGTAATTATTGCGGCCTCCGAAATTTTTAAATAAGCGGTCTAAAGCTCTGGGCGGGTTCTGAAACCCATGCGGTGAAGGAACACCGCCCGGTGCAGGCGGGGGGGCGCGTCTTCCGCCCGTCGATTGCACCAGTTCCACGCGAATGATGTTGGATTTGTATATTTTCCCCTTATACCGCAGTGTCGCCATGATCTTCGCGGTTTTTCCGGCCACGCTCGGCTTGAGGGTGTAGGCATGGGTGGATGTACGTTTAACGCTCATATTGACGATCGATATTTTCTGGGACGATCCTTCCCCTACAATGGAGAAATAATCAATCCCGCTTAATTCAGCCTTGGGAAGGGAGAGGATGCTGTCGGTGGTTACGCCCACTTCCACCTTTACATAGTCGTCCAGCCCCACTCTGGTTTTGTCGGCGTTCAGAGAGAGTTCTATATCTGCCGCGCGGGCAGGCGCAGGTATGGCGGCGAACGCCATCAAAACGGTTATCACCGCGGCCTTACCGGAAAGAGAGTTGAATTTTCGCATCTTGCTATTTACCTTCTAATATTGTTATATGTTTTTGGCAAGGAGTCGATACCTTCTTTTTTCGCCGGTATGCGTTCGGCAAAAAGGCTTTCGCGCCTTTAAAAAAGATAAAAAAATGTTTGACAGAAACCTTTTGTGTAAGTACCATCAATCCTTTGCTTTTCCGGGTTTACCGGAAATCTGAAACGTTGATATTGTTTAGGAGGAAACAGGTGCCGACCATTAACCAGCTTGTGCGTCAGGGTAGAACAAAGCTCCGCGCCAAGACGAAATGTCCCGCTTTGGCAAGGTGCCCGCAGAGGCGTGGCGTCTGTACCCGCGTTTACACAGTAACGCCCAAAAAACCGAACTCCGCCATGAGGAAAGTCGCCCGTGTTCGGCTTACAAGCGGGTTCGAGGTTACCTCCTACATACCGGGCGTCGGCCATAACCTGCAGGAGCATGCGATAGTCCTTATACGGGGAGGCAGGGTAAAGGATCTTCCCGGCGTTCGCTATCATGTCGTTAGAGGCACCCTGGACACGCAGGGAGTGGACAACCGCAACCAGCGCCGATCCAAATACGGCACTAAACGCCAAAAGAAAAAGTAAATTTAAATTATGGCTAGACGAAGACGAGTTGAAAAAAGAACGATTACGCCTGACCCGGTTTACCGGGACGTGCTTGTAACCCGCGTAATCAGCATGATCATGAAAAAAGGCAAGAAAAGCCTT
>JAJRYM010000218.1 GCA_024275775.1 Nitrospirota bacterium | reverse complement strand
GGGAAGGGGACGACGAAAACGCTACCAGAAAAATCAGCTACAAAGAACTGCTGGACGAGGTAAACCGGTTCGCCCTCGTGCTGAAGAGTAACGGCGTTAAAAAAGGCGACCGGGTAACCATTTATCTGCCGATGATACCGGAGTTGACCGTAGGCATGCTGGCCTGCGCGCGGATAGGAGCGATTCATTCGATTGTTTTCGGCGGGTTCTCGGCCGAATCCCTGCGGGACAGAATTCACGACTGCGGGTCGGGGCTTCTTATAACGGCGGACGGAGGCTATCGGGGCGGTAAAACGATAAATCTTAAATCTATTGCCGATAAAGCATGCGGGGAAAATTCGCCGATAAGCCGGATGATAGTCGTAAAACATACCGGCCAAGAGGTTGCGATGGCGGAAGGGCGCGACGTATGGCTCCATGACGAAGCGGCAAAACAGCCCGAAAACGCTTTCTGCGAACCAGAAGTGATGGACGCCGAAGACCCTCTTTTCATACTCTACACATCCGGCTCCACCGGCAAACCGAAAGGGGTTCTACACACCACCGGCGGCTATCTGCTTTACACCATGCAGACCTTCAAATACATCTTCGATTATCACGACGGCGATATCCACTGGTGCACGGCCGATATCGGCTGGATAACCGGCCACAGCTACATCGTTTACGGCCCGCTGGCCAACGGCGCGACCAGCATGATGTTCGAGGGGGTGCCGACCTACCCCGATGCCGGGCGGTTCTGGAAGATGGTGGATAAATATAGCGTGAACATTTTCTACACCGCGCCGACGGCCATAAGAGCGCTGGCGGCCTGCGGTGACGAATGGGTGAACAAGTATGACCTATCCAGCATAAAAGTGCTCGGCACCGTCGGCGAGCCTATCAACCCGGAAGCGTGGATGTGGTATTACCGGACTGTCGGACATGAGCGGGTGCCGGTAGTCGATACATGGTGGCAGACCGAAACGGGCGGGATACTTATCACTCCGCTCGCAGGCGCCACGCCGCTGAAACCGGGTTCGGCCACTTTCCCGTTTTTCGGGGTAGCCCCGAAAGTCATCCGGCAGGACGGCTCGGAAGCAGAGGTAAACGAAGGCGGCTATCTCGTTATCACCAAACCGTGGCCCGGCATGATGCGCACCGTTTACAACCACCGGGAAAGGTTTAGGGAAACATATTTTTCGCAATATCCCGGCAACTACTTTACCGGCGACGGCGCGCGAGTGGACGAGGACGGCTATTACTGGCTTATGGGCAGGGTGGACGACGTTATAAACGTTGCCGGCCACCGCATCGGAACGGCGGAAGTCGAAAGCGCCCTCGTGGCCCATCCGGCCGTGTCGGAAGCGGCGGTTGTGCCTATGCCGCACGACATCAAGGGACAGGCGCTTTACGCCTACGTTATCCTGAACATCGGCGCGGGAGGCGACGACGGTCTGGAAAAGGTTTTAAGGGAGCAGGTTGGCAAGCATCTGGGGCCGATAGCCAAACCGGATGTGGTTCATATAACCGGCGGGCTTCCAAAAACAAGGAGCGGCAAAATAATGCGCCGCATCCTGCGGAAAATAGCCGAAGAGGAATACGGCGCCCTCGGAGATACCTCGACGCTCGCGGACCCTTCGGTTGTGGAACAGCTTGTCGAGGAGAGAAAAGCGAAAGCTTGAGCATGAAAAAGGGACTGCGGAAAGGTGTGGGAAAGTTTGCGCAATTTTGCCTGCTGGCCGTTTTAATAACAGTTCCGCTTGCAGTTTCGTGCAGTTCCAAAAAACCAGAAACAAAGGTTTTCAACATAAAGTTTTCCCATGTAACAGCTGTCGATACGCCGAAAGGGAAAGCGGCGGAGTTTTTTAAGCAGGAGCTGGAACGGATTTCGGGGGGGCGCGTAAAAGTTTCGGTCTATCCAAACTCCCAGCTTTATAAAGATAACGACGCCGTAAGCGCGCTTTTGATGAACAGCGTGCAGATAATCTGCCCCTCCACGGCCAAGCTGACCACCATAGTGCCTGAGTTTCAGGTGGTTGATCTGCCGTATCTGTTCCCGTCCGGGGACGACATGCACGCGGCTTTCGACGGGAGGCTCGGCTCCATGCTGTCCGATTTGCTGGAAAAGAAAGGATACAAACTTCTTTCTTTCTGGGACGGAGGTTATAAACAGCTAGGCAACAACAGCCGCCCGATTCGCAAACCGTCCGACGCCAAAGGGTTGAAATTCAGGATAATGTCTTCCAAAGTGCTGGAAGCACAGTTTCTGCATATAAACGCCAATCCGCAGATAATGCCTTTCTCGGAGGTTTATACCGCGCTGGAGCAGGGGGTTATAGACGGGCAGGAAAATACATGGTTCAACATATACACCCAGAAGTTCAATGAGGTTCAAAAATATATAACCGAAACCGACCACGGCTATCTGGGATACGTTCTGCTGACAAGCCGGAAGTTCTGGGATTCACTTCCGCCGGATTTGCAGAAATCGGTGGCAGACGCTGTAAAAGAAGCGACCGATTACGAAAGAAAAATCGCCCTCGAAATTGACCTGAGGGACAAAAAAAGAATTCTTAACGCCGGGAAAACGGAAATAACCACTCTTTCGCCGGAAGAAAAAAAGATATGGATAGAGACTTTTCGAAGCATGTACAGCCGGTACCCCCAATGGAATAATCTCATTAAAGCGGCGACAGCTCACCAAAATCCGTCCTAAATAGTCCATTTTTTAGTTTTATCAAGTTTCTCTTTACGGCTTCTCCGTACTCCTAAAACAGTCTTTTTACAGAAAACTGTTTGTAACACTTTAGAGGGATCGCTAAATATTTGAAAAAATGGGAGAATATTAGAAATAAACCGAAAAAGCGGCTTGTCAAAAAGAGGGGAGAATGTTTGAGTGGATTAAAAGCGCCGTCGAGGGCGCTGAACCGGGCCTGAATATGCTTGGTGTTTTCCCGAATAATAAAGAGCTGGGGCTGGCGATAAGCCTGTATTTCGAAGCCGGGATTCGGAAAGGTGAATTATGCCTGCTTGTGGCGGAACAAAACAAAGAAGAACGGCTGAAGAATCTTCTGCCGGATTTCTTTACGCCGCCGCAGGAGCGGAAGCCGTCCCCGAGCGCCGGTATTTTTGAATTCATCTCCTGCGAGGAGCTTGTTGAACGGCAAAAGGCGGCCGAAGAAAAAGCGTTCAGAATAGACTTTCAGGACAGTTTCTGGGAACGCCGCCTTAAAGATCGCACCGGCCTGAGGCTGGCGACAGATCTGAACTGCGAACATGACGAATGCGTGGCAAGAAACTACAGCCACGCCGCTCCGGCTTTTGCGAATTTCCCCGAAAGCTTTTCCACCTACTCTCTTGCGCTTCTGCTATCAAAAAAGGCTGTTGCCGGCCTGCCGAAATCGCATCTGGTCGTTTATGATTCCAGGGCTTCACAGCAAAAGCTCAAGGTTATTTTCCCGCCGCAGTTTTCCCCTAAAAAACTGCGCGCGGAAAAACTGGCCGAACTGGAAACATCGGTTTACAAAAACCAGCTTATGAAAGTACTGCTTGAAGACGCGCGCGAAACATACGCGCAGGAAGTTACGGCCAGAAAAAGCCTTACCCCTCAGGAATCGCGCATTTTCGATATGTTGCTTCTGATGCGTTCCAACGAATCGATATCGGAAGCTCTTGAAATAAGCATTTATACCGTCAAACAGCATTTGAAGAATATTTTCAGAAAAGTCGGAGTCGGAAGCAGAATGGCGCTGGTCTCCGCTTTTTTCAGGCATATCGGCATTACCGATAAGGAAGGGTGAAAACTCCTCGACTGCAAGAAAGGCGCTTGATTAATCGCGAATATAAAAATATAATACTTTTAGATAAGAAAATTATTATAAAAGAGGGTGGCGTTCCGCCGTGTTTGGCTGAAGGCGGGCGCCGGAAAGCATGGGAAAGCCGTGGAAGATAGAAAAATATCCGAAAGCCTCATTGCCCTTATAGAGGAATCCGTTTTCGGAGGAAAAAAGGGTTCGCCGGAAGAGGTTGAGGAGATTGTTTGGGAATGGGTCGCCGGCGGCGCTTCACCCGAAAACCTCGGCCGGATTTTCGGCGACTGCCTTGAATCGCTTTCTGAAAAACATCCTGAAGCGGGATTAGGCGGATACGGCAATGTTCTGGGCTGTTTGCTGGCGAAAATCTGCGACGCTTTTTCCTGCCGGGAAAGAGATAGCAGACGCCCCGCCGCCCCGCCGCCGGCAAAGAAAGCAATCGAACTGCATAGCAAAGCAGGGCTTGTTTCCGATAGCCTGAAAACTTCTCTCGATGCCCTTATCGCATCTTTGCGGGGTTTTAGGCAGGATAGCGGCCAACCGCCTGACGCCGCATCCGATACCGATCTTTCAAGCACACTTGCGGATGCCGTTAATACAAAAAAACTTCTTGGAAAACTGCTGAGTTTTTACAGCCTGAAAAGCGGCGGTCTTTCACCCTCCCCGCGCTTTTTCGATACGGCCGTTCTTGCCGGACTGGTGGTTAAAACGTTCGCCGCGCAAGCAGAGCGAAGAAAGGTGAAACTTAAAAACGAGATACCCCCGGAAACCGATTTCTATGCCGACCCGGTTCTTTTCGGATATGTTCTGGATAACCTCGTAAGCAACGCCGTAAACGCCTGTAACGCCGGCGGAATTGTTACTATATATATTCCGGACGGCGAGGCGGCCTCAATAGCCGTATCCGACACCGGCAAAGGGATGGAGCCTAACGCCATCAGCGAACTTTTTGAATTCAGACAGCCCGGCTCCGGCGCCTCAACCAACCCCGGCCCCCGCCTGGGACTCTTTCTAAGCAGGGAGATAATGGCCTTGCACAAAGGGTTGCTAACCTGCCAGGCACAGCCGGGGGCAGGATCGGTCTTCACCGCCAGACTGCCGTACATGAAACCCCGCATACTGCTGGTCGAAGACGACAAAAGCACGAGGGAGCTGTACCGGCTTTATCTTGAAAAAAAGAAGCTGGAGGTGTTTGAAGCCGAAAACGGAGAAGAAGGCCTTGAAACGGCGCGGAAAGTAAAACCGCACCTTGTAATAACCGACCTGAGCATGCCGGTTATGGACGGCTTCGGACTGCTGAGAGAAATCAGAAAAGACCCCCTGACG
>JAJRYM010000217.1 GCA_024275775.1 Nitrospirota bacterium | reverse complement strand
GATGCTGAGGGGAACATCACCGTAACCGAACTCAACTCGATCCCCGGCTCGCTCTCCTTCTACCTATGGGAGAAAACCGGCATCCCCTTCGCTCAACTCCTCGACAAACTCATCGGTTACGCCGAAAAAACCTACCGCAGTAAAAAGATGATAAGGCGCGGCTCCGGCTTCTCCGCCGTCCAGCAATACCTCAAAGAAAAAAATAAACCGCAGAACTAATCTCCTCCCCACGCGGTGTTTTTGCGAGCGAAGCGCGGCAACCTCTCCACATACCCTCTTACTAAGGTCTTTTCGGCCATCACAATAAACCCCTAAATAGCAATGCGTCCGTTTTTGACGTAGGGGGGATGTATTCTTTCCTTAAAGAAAAGGGAGGAAACATGAGAGATAAATACGAAGACGGCGTAATAGCAAAATACATTTTCAACCTGGCTTCGAAAACCGGTTGCCGCTCAAAGACAGCGCAGGAAATCGTTGAATTAATCAATAGTGAAGATGTCCTGGGGAATAGTGAAACTTGGGTACAGCAGGACTTGAACAAGCGAACAGAGCTTACGGTCTGGTTTGAAACGGCTCCGGCAGGCGCTTGGGAAAAATGGCGGGCATATTTGAAAAAGCTTGTGGAAGATTACAACGATTCCGAACCGGGGGTTCTGCAAAAGAATCTCCAGAAACTTGCCGACGTTATCGGCCTCGATGAAATCGATACGGAGATCATGGGCGTTGTCTGCCGTTACAAGTTTTACAACTATTTCGAAAACTTTTGCGACAGACTGCTGGCTATAGACGGGCGCAACCTGAAATCCCTTCTTGCGGATTGTCTGCGAATATCCGGCACAACTATTGCCGACCGCCTATCGGGTACCGGCGCGCTGGTATCTTTCGGGCTTATCGAAAATCCTCGCGGCGATAATGAACCGTTTGCCATGATGACCAGCATGATGGATATCCCCGGATTCGTGCAGAAAGTTCTCGCGCCTCCCCTGAAAAATGAAGAGGAGGTCTGGCAGGCACTGATTGGAAAGCCGTGCGGTCCGCAACTGGAATGGGAAGCCTTCGACCATATCGGCGAAGAGAAGGATATTCTGGCCCGCCTGCTGGCAAACGCTCGGAAAAAGGAAGAAAATAATATCAACATCCTTCTTTACGGCCCTCCGGGAACCGGCAAAACCGAGTTCTGCAAAACAGTATCGGCGCGCCTGGGGATGACTCTCTATTCGGTAGGTGAAACCGACGAAGACGGCGATGAGCCGAACCGGAGCGATCGGATAGCGCACCTGAGGCTTGCCGACCGTCTGCTTGCCGGAAAAAAAGAGTGCGCGATTCTTTTCGATGAAATGGAAGACCTACTGGAGAGGAAACGCAACTCGTCCAAACTGTTTCTGAACCGGCTGATTGAAAACAACAGCGTGCCGACTTTCTGGACGTGCAACCACACCAGGATTTTCGACTTCGCCCTGCTGAGAAGAATGTCCATGATAATCGAGTTCGAGGTGCCGTCCACGCGGGTCAGGGAGAAAATATGGAAGCGGACGCTCAAATCCGGCGGGATGGAACTGCCGGACACATCGGTTCATGAACTGGCAAAAGAGTTCCACACGCCTCCCTCCTTCGCCGCTTCGGCCGTGCGGGTGGCCGGAATCACAGGCGGAGGCGAGAAAACGCTGAGAACCGTGCTGACCGGGATGACGGAACTACTCGGCGGGCTTCAGCCGGTTTCTCCGCTGGAGCGGGATTGCCGGAATTTCAGCGCCGAGCTTATAAACGCCGACGCGGACCTTAACGGCTTGACCGCACAAATCGCAGACAGGGAAATCAAACGGAACTTTTCGCTTTGCCTGTACGGCCCTCCCGGTTCGGGGAAAAGTTTTTATCTCCGTTACCTCGCCGACAGGATGGAGATGGAAGTTATGCACAAACGGGCTTCCGATCTGCTTTCGATGTGGGTAGGCGGAACCGAAGCAAACATCGCCCGCGCTTTCAGGGATGCGGCTAAGCAGAACGCTTTCCTTATATTCGACGAAGCCGATTCGCTACTGCACAACCGGGAGATGGCGCAACAGTCGTGGCAGGTATCGCAGGTAAACGAGATGCTCACATGGATGGAAAGCCACCCTCTTCCGTTCGCCTGCACGTCCAACCTCATGGGAAACATGGATTACGCTTCACTGCGGAGGTTCACGTTCAAAGTGAAGTTCGATTACCTGACGGCCGGGCAGGCAAGGAAAGCGTTTCGGCTATTCTTCGATGAGGAACCGCCCGAAAGCATCGCAACGCTGAACAGCCTTACGCCGGCGGATTTCGCCGTGGCCCGCAGGAAAGCGGACATAATGGGCAAATCCGGAAGCGCGGAGCTGGCGGCTCTGCTTAAACAGGAATGCGCGCTCAAACCGGCACAACCTCGGAAGATAAGATTTTAGATGCAGTCCGTTTGGAGGTAGAATGATTCCGGTCGATGAGAGGGTCTCTTTTAATCTTCCGGGTGAGGTTGTGAGATACGAAAAAGCCGAATCCCTTTTAAAGCTCGCGCTTGAAATGCAGGGCTCCGGGGAAGGTCTGTCCCTAGCGGATATTCAGGAACGGCACGGAGTTTCAAGGCGCACAGCCGAGCGGATGAGAGACGCGCTGGAGCGCATCTTCCCGCAAATGGAGCAGGCCAATCCGGGCGAACTGCCGAAGCGGTGGCGCATCCCCGGCGGAACTCTTAACCGGCTGGTAAACATCACCGCCGAGGAACTGGCCGAACTCAACAGCGCCATAAACATTTTCCAAAGAGACAACCTTTCCGAACAGGCCCGGTTTCTCGAAAACCTGCTGGCGAAAATCAGGGCGGTCATGAAACCGTCCGCTATTATGCGGGTGGAGCCGGACCTTGAAATTTTGCTGGAAGCCGAAGGGCTGGCGATGAGGCCGGGTCCGCGCATAACGGTAAAGGAAGGGGTGCTGGAAAAACTGCGCGAGGCGGTTATCGCATGCAAGCGTGTCTGGGTGCATTATCGCGCGGTAGGCACCGGAAGGCTGAGCCGACAGCTTATCTGCC
Organism: Nitrospirota bacterium; assembly: GCA_024275775.1. Classification (GTDB taxonomy): domain Bacteria; phylum Nitrospinota_A; class UBA7883; order JACRGQ01; family JACRGQ01; genus JAJRYM01. Next base: position 2,660 of record JAJRYM010000217.1, on the reverse strand, counting down.
CGTACGGTTTCCTATACGGCGGAAAAAATTACCTCGTGGGCTACAGCTTAGGGATGCGCGGCTACCGCCTTCTGTCGCTCGGCAATATCGAAAAGGTGGATATTACCGATAAAACATTCGAGCGGCGGGAAGACTTTTCGCTGAAAGAATATGCCGAACGGTCGTTCGGAGTTTTTCAGGAAGAGCCGTTCCGCGTCGTCTGGAAGTTCAAAAAAGAGGTTGCCGACAGCGCGCGGGAGTTCGTCTTCCATCCGACGCAGAAAATGGAAACGCAAAAAGACGGCTCGCTACTCGTCAGCTTCACTGCGGGCGGAGCGCTTGAAATGGCGTGGCACCTCTACAGATGGGGCGACTCCGTGGAAGTGTTACAGCCGAAAGACTTCTGGGACCGCATTGAAAAATAGAGGTAATTTTACTAATGTTGAATCGTTCTCTGGGTATCCGTTGAAAAACAAATATCAATAGGAGGGAAAAATGTCGTGTGAAACTAAGTGTCCTGAAACCAAGAAGGAATGCCAGGATATTCCTCTAGACTCATTTGAAAATATAAATCTGAAAGCAAATATTTTTAAAAATAAAATAGAGCAAGAAAAAGACCACGAACTGATCTTATATAGAGTGACAAGTGTAAAAGTAGAAACAACGAATGGGATGTTTTGCCAGACAGGCTGTGGGCCGAATCTGGAAGGGGGGATTATAACCTTATGCACATGCCGTCCCGATATTAGAGCTTGGGAAAAAAGCCCTTCCGATTGGAAGGATGTATGGATTGGCGGCATTACGACAAAAGAGGCTAAGAAACAGGAAGAAGTTTTAAGTGATTATTTATTTTATCTGATGAAAGTAGAAGATGCTTATGAAAGTTGTTTTGATGTATGGAATAAAATAGGGAAACAGGTGAGGGATTTGAAAAGGGCCGATAAAAATCCACTTGGCGATTTATATGCACCAAAAAATAAAAAACTAAAAAATGAGGAGCGTTTTTGCCCTTCCAATTATCACGAGCCTATTAACAATCATAAGCATGCAGTTGATAGGTGGAAAGAAGATATCAACCGTGAATACGGTAAAAGAATTAAAAGGAGGCCTGTTTATCTAGTGGGAGATACTGAAAACAGTTTTGTTTGGCTTGATCCAGATAAAAGTTTTAGATTGCTAGAAGAAAAAGCAAAATGGCCACATCATAAAAAGATTGCTATCGGGGATTTAAAAACGTATTTGGATTTGGAGGGTTAAAATTATGTCGACGCAAGTTGCTTTAGTCAGAGTTGGGATTGATAAGGGTTCCGGTGGTATGTACGGGCCGATTTTTAAAGATGATACTTTTGAATTCATACCGATCCCTGCGAAAAATGGGGATATGACCTATGGGAATACCCCCGGCAAGTATTCGAATTTCATGATTGAGTATTTCCCGCAAACCAGAAGAGACAATAACAGGAACAAGCTTATTCATTATGACCCGGAATTTGAAACTTTTACCTATGGTGATCCCACCTCGCCCAAAGCAGGATTAAGAAATTTAAAAAAGGGGGACTATCTCGTTTTCTATTGCGGATTGAAAGGGTTCGAATGCAGTAAGCCTGAAGCCCTATATATCTGCGCCTACTTTGAAGTATTGGTGGCAGGTTATGCTAAAAACTTCAGTCCAGCGGATTTGACGAAATATTTTTCAAATAATTTTCATGTAAAAAATCGAAATGTTTTCAAGAAACAACTCGACGATTTGATTCTTGTAAAAGGCTCTAAAAACAGCCGCCTCTTAACAAAGGCTATGCGCATAAGCGCCGAGGGAAAAGATAAAGCTGGAAGAAAACTACATGTTCTTTCTCCGTCAATGCAGAAAGTTTTTGGAGATCTTAAGGGTAAAATTTCCATTCAACGTAGTCCAACCAGATGGATAACTCCTGAGCATACGGAAAAGGCCGTTCAGTTTATAAAAAGCTTGGCTTAATACTTGGGCGGTGAGAGTTTTTACCTGACACTCTGCAATTAGCGGGTAAACGGGGAGAGTTCGTCGAAGGCGGGGTTGTGAGCGGCGTATCTTTTGCGGGCGAGAGGGATGTTCTGCGTGGCGTAGCAGTAGGGGCAGGCGTGGACGCATGTGTCGTTCGCGCCGATATCACGGCTGACGGCGCAGAGGCAGGCTTTGCGCTGGCCGGGATCTTTCCTAGTCGGGTAGTCGAGGTTCCATAGACGGTTGATAAGCTCGGCATCTATACAGCTCCCATGTTTCACGCCGGGAAAATCTTTCTCGGTCGAGCAGGTGAAAATTTCCATCCCATGCTTTTGGGAAATCTCGGACATGAAGAGAAGCAGTTCCGAAGTGGCGGGGTCGTCCATCGCGTTTTCATCGAACCGGTAACCTTCAGCCGACAGCGGAGCAAGGTTCCTTAGCGTTTTCCGATACCACGTTACGACGCTCGTCATCACCCGAACGGTACTGCCCTCAAGCTGTCCGCACAGTTCCGCAAACTTCCGGCGATGATAGTCGTGGTCGGTTTTTGCGAAATGATAATCGGGTCGTACCGCCAGACAACCCGCTCCGCCCCCACCCTCTCCGCAAGTTTCCCGAACGTAGTCAGACGCTCGTCAAGCGACGGCACCGCCCGCTCAAGCTCGCGGGGATAATCGTTTAGCTTGAACTGAAAATAGTAGCG
>JAJRYM010000216.1 GCA_024275775.1 Nitrospirota bacterium | reverse complement strand
TCTCCAAACCGACAGTCCCGAACCCATCATGATAATAACTTCCCGCGAACGGGAAACAAGAGTGAAGGCCAGTATCGCGCCGATAAGCACGGCCATCGGCGAGAGGTGAAAGAAGGCTTCGGGCAGTTTCAGAATAAAATAGAAAAGCACCAGTTTCATGGGAGCCTTCAGGGCGATGAAATCGTCAATGAGGTCGAAAAACGTTATCACCTCGAAAAGGGTTATAAAAACGGCCATGCTCGCTAAGAACATTTTGAGGAATAGCATAAGGATATAGCGGTCGATGAGCTTCATATTACATACATCCGAAATTTAAAACGATGGCCGCCATATCAGCGTTCATTATAGGTAATTTTGGAATTCATTACGAACTTCACAACCGCTTAATTTATCGGGAGCCTAACCCGTGCGACGGCTCCCGTGCCGTCGGGATTGTTTTCGAGGGTAAGCGTTCCGCCGTGATTTCTTACAATCTGAAGCGATACTATAAGCCCAAGGCCAGTTCCGCTTGGCTTGCTGGTGTTGAACGGGGTGAAAAGGTTTTTCAGAATTTCCGGCGGTATCCCTTTGCCGTTATCGATGAACTCGATGGACATCGTCATGCTCTTTTTCGCCTTCGCGGAACTGACGGTTGCCGGCGCGAGTGAAATTCTTGTCCTTATCCGGAGTTTTCCGCCGTTCTCCATCATCTCCACCCCGTTTTTCGCCAGGTTGAGAAAAACCTGTTTCATTCTGTCGGGCGCCGCCGTGATTTCGGGCAGGCTCGGATCGAAATCGCGGATAATTTCTATTTTTTCTCCGCCTGAGAACGGTTCAAGAAGCTTTATCGTTTCGTCGATAAGCCTGTGAATATTTACCCGCTTGGTTGCCCTTTGTCTTTTACCTCCCAAGTCCAGCAAATCGGTTACAAGCCCGCTTATTCGGTCGGCTTCCTTTATGATGAGGTTGGCGTATTCGGCGAGGTCGGCGTTGCTTTCACCTATCAGCTGTGCGGTTCCCCTAATCCCGCCGAGCGGGTTTTTTATTTCATGGGCTAGCCCGGCCGCCATTATGGAAAGGGCGGCCATTTTTTCATCTTTCTCGATTTCTCTGTGCAGAAGTTTTCTTCCTCCCGTTGACCTCAGCATCAGGCCTGCTCCGTTCTCTTTTTCGCCGAAATTGACGGCGTTGATCGAAAGCTCCACCGGGATGGATCTGTTTTTTGCGATTTGCAGAGGAAAGTCGTAATTTAGGTAGCCTTCGCCTTCCTCAAGAAAGGTTTCAAGCAGTTCTATTGTTTCAGGCGAATGAGAAAAAATCTCTCCTGCGCCGGCGCCTGCGGCCACGCGCGGGATTTCCAGTATTTCGGCAATGGCGGGGTTTGCGAACCGCACCGTTAGAGATGAATCGAAAACCGCGATACCATCGGGGTGCGAAACAAGAAATTTTTCGGCGTCCATCTGCTTATTACTATAATCCGAATTTTATTGAAAGGCATCCCTTGCCGCAAAGATAAAAGATATCTGTTTTTTCCGTTTGAGAGCAAATTCCAGTCGAGCAGAGCTTTTGCCGGTTCTGCAATGGAGCGGGCGGCGCGGGGGATGTGTTATAAATGCCGGATGTTCAGGCAGTTAAGAAGGTTGTACCATTGGATTTTACACTGGGCCGACACGCCTTACGGGCTTCCGGCCCTTTGCGTGCTGGCTTTTGCTGAATCGTCGGTTTTTCCGCTTCCTCCCGACCCTCTTCTTATCGCGCTGGCCATAGGAAGGCCGAAAAAAGCCTTTCGATTCGCTTTTTACTGCACGATTTTTTCCGTGTTGGGCGGAATGCTGGGGTACGCGATAGGCCTGTTTTTTATCGATACCGTCGGCATGCCGATTCTGGAGTTTTACGGCGTCGTGGGCAAATACGATACGATAAAATCGCTTTATGACGAATACAACGCATGGGCGGTTGGCATTGCCGGTTTTACGCCGTTGCCGTATAAAGTTTTTACGATAGCCGCCGGAGCGTTTCATATAAATTTTCCGGTGTTTGTGCTGGCTTCCTTTTTCTCGCGCGGGCTGAGATTTACGATTCTTTCGGCGCTCGTCTGGAAATTCGGCGCGGTGATTAAAGAACAAATCGAGAAATATTTTGAAATTGTTACAATAGCGTTCACCATCCTGCTTGTGGGCGGTTTTATTCTTATAAAAAGACTGCTTTAATATGATTGCGCCGGCGTTAAATTGTTTTATGAAACCGCCGCGCCGGTAAATTTGCGAAAACCTATGGAAAAATTTTTTCAGTCCGTATGGGGTCAGGAACCGGCCGTAAACGCTCTTTCGCGCAATTTTTCGCGTAACAGGGTGGCGTCCGCCTATCTTTTCAGCGGCCCGGAAGGAACGGGGAAAATGTCCACCGCCCTTATTTTCGCAAAGATGCTTTTATGCGAAAAACCGGGCTCTCACGACTGCGCCTGCCGCTCCTGCAGAATGTTCGCCGCCGGAGCCCATCCCGATTTCATGGGGGTTGTGCCGAGCGAACCGAAATCGAAAGTTTCCGAAGACAGGCTTCGCGATGTTATACGAAACCCCGCCATGATGGGCAAAACCCCAAAGGGGCGCAGTATAAAAATAGAACAGATTAGGGGACTTATATCGGCTCTTTCGCTTAAATCGTCGAACGGCGGCAGAAAGGTGGCCCTTATCGAATCGGCTGAAACCATGAACCGCAACGCCGAAAACGCCTTATTGAAAACCCTTGAAGAACCGGCGCCGGATACGGTGGCGCTTTTGATCACTTCCAAACCGACAGGCCTTCTTCCAACAACCGTTTCCCGGTGCCGCACGGTGAGGTTTGTGCCTTTACAGCCTCAAAAGCTGGCGGTCTTGCTGGAAAAACATGCCGATCTTCCGAGCGGCGAGGCGCTGAGAATAGCGATTCTCGCGGAGGGGCGCCCCGGCGCGGCGCTTGGCGCCGGCATGGAGCACGCAAGAGAGGTGGATGACGAGGCGGTTCACATCCTTTCCCGCATTGCTGAGCTTGAGCCGGAAGATATAATCCAATGGGCCGAAAAATGGAGGCAGCGAAGGGGAGACCTTAAACTGCTGTTGGAGAGAATGATGGAAATAATCCGTTCGGGCATAGATGCCACACCCGCTTCATCATCTGATACAATGAAATCTATTTTTAAAGATCTTGACGGGTTGCCGGCGGGGCGGTTGGTTGACGGCTATTTCGCGCTGTTGGACGTTATACCTATGCTGGAATTCAACCCGAACGTACAGTTGTTTTTGGAATCGACTGTTTTTAATTTGCAGTCGATTTTGCTGAAAGGAGAATCTTTTGTCGACTGATTTGATAGAAGACGATTTTACGGTGGCGGTAAGCTTTCCTTACGCCGCCCGTCCGGAAGATTATAGATGCAATCATCTCCATCTGGGAGTAGGGGATGAGTGCATAGCGGATACCGAAAACGGTCCGGCTTTGGGCACGGTGACGCGCGCCAGAATGAAGGTGAAAGGACGCAGATGTTGCCATCGTCTGCGGAACATCATCAGGAAAGCCACGGAAGCAGACCTGAAAATATCCTACAGAATCCGGCAGAAGGAAAAGGAGGCCTATCAGGCCGCCCGCCGTGCAATAGATGAGTACGAACTCGATATGAAGCTGAATCATCTTGAAATTACATGGGATGAAAAGCGCGCTATCATTTTTTTCACGTCCGAGAACCGGGTCGATTTTCGGGATATGGTCAAGAGCATTGCTTCCCAGCTGAAACTGAAAATAGAAATGCGGCAGATAGGGGCGAGAGACGAGGCAAGAATGCTCGGCGGTTCCGGCATCTGCGGATGCAAGCTGTGCTGTTCGTCCTTCCTGAAAGAGTTCGCGCCGGTTTCGATAAGGATGGCCAAAGATCAGGGGCTCTCCCTTAATCCGTCCAAAATATCCGGCGTCTGCGGCAGGCTTATGTGTTGCCTGAACTATGAAAACAAGTATTACAGAGAAATGCACAAGATAGTCCCGCGTGTTGGAAAAACCGTCGTTACCCCTTCCGGGAAAGGAAAGGTAATTAACGCCGATTACTTGAGGGAAAGAGTTACGGTGGACTTGGGTGATGCCGGACGCGAAACTTTTCAGGCTTCGGAAGTGACTTCCGGGCAGAGAGACCAGAAGAAGAAACAGCCATCGGGAGACCGGAAAGGCGGCGCGCGGGATAGGAAAAACGGCCGGAGGGAAGCCGGTTCCGATTCCTGATATCGCATGCCGTTCGTGAGACAATGACGAAGCGAATCTATATCACGACGCCGATATATTACGTTAACGATAAGCCTCATCTGGGGCACGTATATACCACGGTGGCGGCCGATTTTCTGGCACGGTACCACAGGCTGGAAGGCAGGGATGTCTTTTTCCTAACCGGCACCGACGAGCACGGACAGAAAGCGGAGCAGGCCGCGCAGGCAAAAGGGCAGTCCACGAAAGAGCATGTCGATTTTCATAGCGCCGTGTTTCAGGATCTGTGGAAAAAGATGAACGTCTCGAATGACGATTTCATCAGAACCACCGAAGAGCGGCATACCAAAGTTGTGCAGAACGTTCTACAGCATCTTTTCGACAGGGGAGAAATATACGAAGACGTATATGAAGGATGGTATTGCGTTCCTGATGAACGATTCTGGACGGAAAAAGATCTCATGGACGGCAACTGCCCGGAATGCGGGCGCAAAGTGGAGCGTATCAAGGAGAAGAACTATTTTTTCCGGATGGGAAAACACCAGCCGTGGCTCATTGAATACATAAAGAAGCACGAGAATTACATATCGCCGCCCGCGAGGCGTAACGAGGTGCTTGGGTTCCTTAAGAAAAAGCTGGACGATCTTTGCATCTCCCGCCCTAAATCCCGTATGGCGTGGGGAGTGGAACTGCCGTTTGACAGTGATTACGTCTCCTACGTCTGGTTCGACGCTCTTTTAAACTATATATCCGCGCCGGGGTATCAATCGGACGACAAAAGCTTTTCGGAAATATGGCCCGCTCATATTCACCTGATAGGTAAAGATATTCTAACCACCCATTCCGTTTACTGGAGCACCATGCTTAAGGATATGGGCCTGCCGTTGCCGCAGAAAATTTTCGCCCACGGATGGTGGACGATTGAAGGAAGGAAAATGAGCAAATCGCTCGGCAACGTGGTGGACCCTGTTACGGTTGCGGAGGCGGTGGGGCTCGATCCTTTCCGCTACTTCCTGATGCGGGAGGTGCCGTTCGGTATGGACGGCGATTTCAGCGTTGAGGCTCTTGTCTCGAGAATAAACGTTGATCTGGCCAACAACCTCGGCAACCTGGTTTCCCGCACGCTTAAGATGATAGCGAAATACCGGGGCGGCAGTATTCCTTCGCCTCACGGAGTCCCGGAAAATCTCAAAACCGGCGCGGAACAGGCCGCTAAGAATTACGCCTCGCATCTGGAAACCCCGGCGTTCCACAAGGCGCTTGAAGAGGTCATTTCTCTTTGCGACCTTGTGAACGGTTTCATCATGGAGAGCGAGCCGTGGAAGCTGGCTAAGGATGAATCGAAGTCGGAGCGGCTGGATGACGTGCTATACGGATCTGCCGAAGCTCTGCGATTTATCGGCAGGATGATCGCTCCCATAATGCCGGATACGGGTGCGAAACTTCAGGTAATGCTGGGGATGGAAGAAGGCGTTCACGGTTCTCCGGAGTGGGGCGGACTCGCTCCCGGTAGGCAGGTGAAGGACGGGGATGCGCTTTTTCCGAGAATAGACGATAAGAAAAAGGAAGAAATCATAAAGGCCATCTTCCCTACAGGAGAAGATAAAGAGGAAAGCGGCCTGATTGCCATCGAGGATGTTAGAAAAATCGATCTCCGCACCGCAAAAATCGTAAAGGCCGAGCGGATAGAGAAATCAAAAAAACTTTTGAAGCTGATTGTTGATCTTGGTTTCGAAAAAAGGCAGATAGTGGCCGGAATAGCGGAGAGTTATTCTCCCGAGGAGCTTGTGGGGAAACAGGTTGTGGTTGTGGCTAATCTTCGCCCGGCGAAACTCATGGGCGTTGAATCAAAAGGTATGTTGCTGGCGGCCGATAATGCGGGTAAACTATCGCTCATCGGTGCCATAAATGATGTTAATGGGGGTTTAAAAGTCTTATGAAAAGAATAGCGGTTGTTATCCTGTTTGTTGTTCTTGCATTTGTTTCCACGGCCGAAGCCGCGGGGAAGACTAAGCAACTTATGGTGAATGACAAGAGGGCGAAAGTCAGAAGCGGGCCTGCAACGGCATACAGCATCCTCTGGAAACCCCGCATCTACACCCCTTTTGAAATTCTGGCGGAATACAAAGATGAAAACAGCCGGCTTTGGTACATCGTGCGGGATGTGGAAGGCGATATAGGCTGGATATATAACGCTACGGTAATAAAGAAGCCTGGAGCTATCGTTATCGTGAAAATGGTCGATATAAGGGCAAAAGGTTCCTCTAAGGCGAAGGTCGTTTACCGGGCACCCAAGAACTACACCTTCAAGGTTCTGCAGGAAAGCAAGGGCTGGTACAAAGTTGAAGACCCCGATGGAGACAAGGGTTGGGTTCGCAAACAGGATGTATGGACCGGCAGGACAGCACGCTCCAAGAAGAAGTCGTAGAAACCCTGCACGGCTTGCAACCGCCTGCCGTAAGGCTTAACCGGCCACTCGCAAAAGTGGCGTCGATTTTGCCATGTTCCGCCTGACGGCCCAATGAAACAGCTTCAGTTGCAACCGGCGGAAAATATACGGTCGGTAGACCTCAAGGGCGAGCTTAAGAAGCGTTTTCTCTGGTACGCCATAAGCACGATTGCGGCGCGCGCCCTGCCGGACGTTAGGGACGGCCTCAAACCGGTTCATCGCCGCATCCTGTACGCCATGTATCGGATGAAGCTTGGCCCGGAATCCCGTTTCCGGAAGAGCGCCGCGGTAGTGGGCGACGTTCTGGGCAAATATCATCCCCACGGCGACCAGGCCGCCTACGATACCCTTGTACGCTTGGCACAGCCGTTCTCGCTTCGGTATCCGCTTATAGAAGGCCAGGGGAATTTTGGCTCGATAGACGGCGATTCGGCCGCCGCCATGCGGTACACCGAGGCCAGGCTCTCGCCGCTGGCCATGGAGGTACTCCGCGAGATAGAGCAGAACACGGCGCCGTTCAGGCCGAATTACGATTCCACCCTTCTGGAGCCGGTTTTTCTTCCTTCCCGCGTGCCGAATCTGCTGATAAACGGTTCGTCCGGCATAGCTGTCGGCATGGCTACGAACATTCCGCCGCACAATATTACCGAAGTCATAAAAGCTCTTATAGCCCTTATTGACGACCCTGCCCTTACGACTTCCCGCCTGATGAAATTCATCAAGGGGCCGGATTTTCCGACCGGCGGGTTGATGATTACCGGCAGAAAAGAACTTCTCGCCATGTACGAAGAGGGAAGAGGCTCCATAAAAGTTCGCGGGGAGTGGGATACTGAGAAACTCCCCAGAGGCAAAAAGCGGATAGTAATAACTTCCATTCCGTACGGGGTGAACAAATCCCGCCTTGTGGAAAAAATAGCCAAAATTATAATCGATAAAAAAATACCGGCTTTTTACGATGTGCGCGACGAGTCGGATGAAAAAATGCGGGTCGTTATTGAGGTTAAAGGCGAGCTGAATATAGACAAAGCGATGGCCTTCATCTATCGCTACACCGATCTGGAGCAGAGTTTCGCCGCGAATCTTACAGCTCTCGACCCCAATAATACCCCCCGCAGGATGTCTCTTCTGGAGATGCTGAATATTTTCCTTCAGTTCCGGTTCGATACCGTAAGGAAACGGCTGGAATTCGATCTCGGCAAAATTCTCGACAGGCTTCATATCTTGCGCGGCCTGTTGAAAGTGCTGATGGAT
>JAJRYM010000215.1 GCA_024275775.1 Nitrospirota bacterium | reverse complement strand
GCCGTACTATCTCTGGAAGTTACTCCATTTGTAACGCCGGATGATCAAGTAAGCATGAAAATATTGGCAAGAAAGGATGATGCCGATTTCCAGAACCAGGTGCTGGGAGTGCCGTCCATTCTCACCCGGAAAATCGAAACTAACGTAACTGTGGACAACGGCGGAACGGCAGTTCTTGGCGGCGTCTTTGAAAATACCAAGTCAAATGAGGAAAGGGGCGTTCCGGGACTGTCGAAAATACCGTTTCTGGGACGGCTTTTTAAAGGAACGACAAAAGTTGATAATGAAAAAGAGCTGTTGATATTCATAACGCCCCGCGTGGTTAACCAGTGACTATGAGAAGATTCCGCATAGCCGGACTGCCGGAACTGCTGGCGTGCGTTATTATTGCTTTTGCATTTGCGCCCGCTTCCGCGGAAAAACTGCCGGACATAGTATCCGCGGATATGCTGACAGGGAAAATAGAACTGCCCGTCGACAACCTTGAGTATTTATCCTTCAGCGATAATGTTTTGCTGGACATCGATCCGAACATCGTTATTCCGGGAGACAGGCTCGGCATTTATGAGCCTCTCGTAAACCAAAAGAAAGCTTCATATGCGGATGATGAAGCCGGCAGGCAATACAGATTTGCCGGAACGCTTATCGTAACACGCATAGACAGAAGCAAAGTTTACGGGCAAATTGCAACCGTAACGAGGGAAATCCTACCGGACAGCCGACTTATGTTTGAGCTTTCTCCTGAAATTCAAAACAGCAGGTATTTTAAATTTCTTAAAAAAATCTCCATGGCAAAGCTTAAGAACCCGGCAAAGGAGTTTATAAAAACAGGCTTGGTTGACACGACCGACCGCAACGGGAACGTAACCGCTTTTTCGCAATCCGTTTACAGGAATTTAAAAAAATCCGTTTGCTCCAGAAGACAGTTCAAATGCGCAGACAGCGACAGTATCAGGCATTTTTTGGAGCAGTACGATATTGCGACTTCGGCTTCCATCGGTTCGCTTATAAGGAAAAAACTTTTTGAAAAGTTTGGGATAGATCAGCTCTTAACTTCCAAAGCGGTGATGAACGGAGATGAGGCGACGATTTATCTTACCGCGTGGGATTTGAAAAACGAGCTCAAAACGCCCGAAACGGCTGTTAAGGCTTCAGTTGAGGATTTTACAGTCACAATCGACAACCCTGAAAAAATATTAATTCCTTTCCGCAAAACCGAATACGGGCATTTTAAAATTACTGTTAATCGAAACGCTTATATTAAAGGGCGGAGGGTGGAACATCTTTTCATGGAGGAACTCAGCGACCATATTTTCAAACAGTATACAAAAAATTTGGATGCCGACCTTTCTAATGACGTTACTCTTGGAAATGTTACTGTTGCCATCGGCAACAGGCTGTTTTCGGAAAAAGACGGTCCCGTTATTTTTGACGGCCTCCTAAGAGCAAAAACTCACAGGGTGATTTTATCCGTTACGCCTATCCTTAAAGGAGAAAGCTCTCTTCCGCTCGGCCTTCCTATTGAAAAAGAGATAGAATTGAACATCCCTCCGGATGAATATATACAGATGGAGATTATTCTCAAAATCTATGAAAACAGGGCTATTATAATTATGGATGCCAATCCGGCAGGTTAGAATTACCAAAAAACCTTATAGGAAAATCAGGAGAGAGACTGAATGGAGGAAACAAAAGGAGAAGAAAGCCGCTCCAGAATGAGTCCGCTTTCCATGCCGCTGGATAAAACTCCGTCATTTGGGGAACCCCATCCGCCCACAAGTAAAGAAATGGCCGATGAAGCCGGCAAAACCGAAAAACAGAAATCTGACAACACGCAGGAACTGCTAAACAAGCTGTACAAACGGATCGACGAGCGGATTGAAAGGCGTTCCATTTTCAGAAGAGCCGATTTTCCTTTAACGGCGATTTTGCTGGCCGTATTTCTTTCCCCATTCTTTTTTTACGGCGGCACTGCACTGTACAGCTTCGCCAAAAACTGCTTTATGAAAAAGATGAACATAGCACTGCCCGTTGAGACGGCGCAGAAGGCTCCACAACCGGCCCCCGTAGCCATAAAAGCCGCCCCTCCGGCGGTATCGGCTATTTCCAAAGCCGACAGAGAGTTTCTTAAAACAATAGCTTCACAAAACAACCGTATTGCGGAAAAACTCGGCATGCTTATAAAAACGCTGAGCCGCCGGCAGGCATCCGCCCCTCCGGCCGGTAAAGGGAACGCCGCCATTGCGGCTCCTGTAAACGATAAACTCCTCAAGACGCTGGCCGAACAGAACAAAAAAATAGGGGAAAGCCTGGCGATACTTTCGAAGGCGTTCGACAGGTTTTCAAAGCAGGAAATTCAGAAGGTAGTTGTAATAAGCAACGAAGCGCCGGGAAGGTTTTCCTTCAAAATGGAAAAAAAGAAACTGTTGGAAATTAGCGGTATTGATTTGGATGACCCTATAGCAGGCACCGAGATTACCTCAAATATTAATTCCGCCGAAGTGCTTATGGCCATGATAGATTCCTTCAACAGGATTCTTTCAAAAGGCGGTGAAGACGGCGTTACGGGATTTTACGTAAAAAACGCTCTTGCAGGAAAGACACAGACCCTGAAAAGACTAAAGGAAATCAGACAGACTCCGCCCGCTCCCACCGTTCTTTCCGAAGAGTAATCCGCGGGACCTTAGGATTAGTTTCTTTCAGTCCGGGTTACCCGCCGCTTGTCGGAGAATCTTCCTGACTTATCGGTGCCGCTGAAATATCGCCATTGGCGTCAAGAACGTACACGGTGTTTACTT